>JBBIPS010000085.1:0-10234 GCA_037442725.1 Burkholderiales bacterium
GGCGCGAGCACCTGGTCCGACAGCTGCAGCACCTGGCCGTTGATCTTGATCAGGATCGGCATGTTGGCCGACAGGTAGACGTCCGAGGCGTGCTTGTCGGCCATCAGCCGCAGCACCTTCTCCATATTGCCGCTCATCGGGTCTGCCCTTTCGCTTGCTGCAGCGGGGACGCCCCGCGCTGGCGCTGTCGTCGTTGCCGCTACGCAGTCGGTCAAGGCCGCAGCAACTCGTTGATGCTGGTTTTGGCGCGCGTGCCGGCGTCGACCTTCTTGACGATGACCGCGCAGTACAGGCTGTACTTGCCGCCGGCCTTGGGCAGGCTGCCACTGATGACTACCGAGCCGGCGGGGATGCGGCCGTAGCTGACACTGTCGGCCTCGCGGTCGTAGATCGGCGTGCTCTGGCCGAGGTAGACGCCCATGCC
This sequence comes from Burkholderiales bacterium, assembly GCA_037442725.1. Lineage (GTDB taxonomy): Bacteria > Pseudomonadota > Gammaproteobacteria > Burkholderiales > Burkholderiaceae_C > Pseudaquabacterium. The sequence continues at coordinate 425 of JBBIPS010000085.1, forward strand.
GATGACCGAGTTCTCCTCGACGATGACGCCCTCGACGACCTCGGAGCGCGCGCCGATGAAGCAGTTGTCCTCGATGATCGTCGGTGCAGCCTGCACCGGCTCGAGCACGCCGCCGATGCCCACGCCGCCCGACAGGTGCACGTGCCTGCCGATCTGCGCGCACGAGCCGACGGTGGCCCAGGTGTCGACCATCGTGCCCTCGTCGACATAGGCGCCGATGTTGACGTACGAGGGCATCAGCACCACGCCCGGGGCCAGGTAGCTGCCGCGCCGTGCCACCGCCGGCGGCACCACGCGCACGCCGCTGGCGCGCATCGCGTCGGCGTCGAGGTGCGAGAACTTGGGCGGCACCTTGTCGAAGAACCCCAGGTCGCCGGCATGCATCGCCTGGTTGTCGTTCAGGCGGAAGCTCAGCAGCACCGCCTTCTTGATCCACTGGTTGACGCGCCACTGGCCGACGCCCTGGCGCTCGGCGACGCGGGCACGCCCGGCGTTCAGCTCGGCGATGACGTGGCTGATGGCGTTGCGGATCTCGGGCGCCAGGGCGTCGGGGCCGAGGCTGGCACGACCCTCCCAGGCCAGGTCGATGATGGATTGCAGTCGCTGGGTCATGTCGTCGGCAAGGCTCGGTAGTAACGCGTGAATTCGGTGATGCGCTGCGCCGCTTCGAGGCATTCGGCGGCGCTCGCGACCAGCGCCATGCGGATGCGGCCCCGCCCCGGGTTGCTGCGCGGGTTGCCCGGCGTGGCTTCGCGCGCGAGCAGGCTGCCCGGCAGTACCGTCACATTGTATTGACCGAGCAGCTGCAGCGCGAACGCGATGTCGTCGCCCGGACCGCCGTCGGCCGAAGGCACGCCGGCCCAGAGGTAGAAGCCGGCGTCGGGCAGGCGCACCTCGAGCACCTCGGCCAGCAGCGGCATGACGCGCGCGAACTTGTCGCGGTACAGCGCGCGGTTGGCCGCGACATGCGCCTCGTCGCCCCAGGCCGCGATGCTGGCGTGCTGCACCACCGTGCTCATCGCCGCGCCGTGGTAGGTGCGGTAGAGCAGGAACGACTTCATCAGCCGGGCGTCGCCGGCGACGAAGCCCGAGCGCAGCCCAGGCACGCTCGATCGCTTGGACAACGAACCGAAGGCGACCAGGTTGCGCCAGTCGTCGCGGCCGAGCCGGTGCGCCGCTTCGAGGCTGCCGAGCGGAGCGGTGTCGCCAAAGTAGATCTCCGAATAGCACTCGTCGCTGGCGATGACGAAGCCGTGCCGATCGCTCAGTTCGAACAGCCGCTGCCATTCATCGAGCGGCATCACCGCCCCTGACGGATTGCCCGGCGAGCAGACGTAGAGCAACTGCGTGCGTGCCCAGGTGGCGGCGTCGATCTGCGTCCAGTCGACAGCGAAGTTGCGCGCCGCATCGCTGTTGGCAAACGCCACCCGGGCGCCGGCGAGCAGCGCTGCGCCTTCGTAGATCTGGTAGAAGGGGTTGGGGCAGACCACGGTCGCGCCGGGCCGGCTCGAGTCGACGACGGCCTGCGCCAGCGCGAACAGCGCCTCGCGCGTGCCGCTGACCGGCAACACCTCCGTGGCCGCGTCGACCGCGACGCCGTAGCGGCGCCGCAGCCAGGCGCAGATCGCCTCGCGCAACGCCGCCGACCCGGCGCTGGGCGGGTAGACCGCGAGTCCGCCGAGGGCCTCGACCAGTGCCTGCTTGATGAACTCCGGCGTCGGATGGCGCGGCTCGCCGATGCCCAGGCCGATCGGGCAAAACGCGGCCGGCGGCGTGATGTCGCGCGCCAACTCGCGCAGGCGCTCGAACGGGTAGGGGTGCAGCCTGCGCAGCAGCGGGTTCATTCGACGATTATCGCGGTGGGCCACCCCCAATCGTCCGTGGGCGAAGCCGCCTTCCTCGACTTCACGCTGTCCCGAGTCTGCGCCGGGGGTCGATTCGCACCCGGACGATCATCGACTGCGGTTCAGGCCGCCTGGGGGGTCTGTCGAGTCGCCCGCCGGGCCAGGCAGTTGTCGATCGGTCTGCTCGAAAACCCTGGGGCAGCGAATTTGTCTAGTCTATAGGATACGAAATACGAGATACAAGAATGCTGCCGCCGAGGTCGTCCGCCCCGACAGCGTTGGCCAACGAAGAGGAAATCTCCGCATCATGAGCGACAAGATCCGTGTCCTGCTGGCCAAGGTCGGCCTCGATGGTCACGACCGGGGCGTCAAGGTCGTGGCCCGCACCCTGCGCGACGCCGGCATGGACGTCGTCTACTCCGGGCTGCACCGTTCGCCCGACGAGGTGGTGGCCGCGGCGGTGCAGGAAGACGTCGATGTGCTGGGGGTCAGCCTGTTGTCGGGTGCGCACATGACGATCTTCCCGAAGATCATCGCCGGGCTGAAGGCACGTGGGGTCGACGACATGATCCTGATCGGCGGCGGGGTCATGCCTGACGAAGATGTCGTCGCGCTGAAAACCATGGGCGTGCACGAAGTGCTGCTGCAGGACACGCCGCCGAGCCAGATCATCAGCACCATCGAGCGTCTGGTGGCCGCGCGCGGTGAGCGCTGAGGCAGACAGGAGCAAGGTCATGGCAGCCATGGAATCGTGGAGCTGGCCTCCACGCTACGACAACAACTACCGCCCGGCAGCTGACAGCCGCTACTGGTTCCCGGTGCGCGAGACGATGGACCCCGGCGTGCGCGACGCCGCCATCGTGCAACGCCTGCGCCAGGTCTGCGACTACGCCTACGGCAGTTGCAACTTCTACCGCAACAAGTGGGACGAGGCGGGTTTCCACCCGAGCCAGGTCAAGTCACTGGAGGACTTCGAGCGCCGCTGTCCGGTGGTGACCAAGGCCGACCTGCGCGCGGCCCAGCACCGTGCGCCGCCCTTCGGCGACTACCTGTGCATCCCCGACAGCGAGGTCTTCCACATCCATGGCACCTCCGGCACCACCGGGCGCCCGACCGCGTTCGCGATCGGCCGCGACGACTGGGGCCACATCGCCAACGCGCACGCCCGCGTGATGTGGGGCATGGGCATCCGGCCGGGCGACATCGTCTTCGTCGCTGCGATCTTCAGCCTGTACCTGGGCAGTTGGGGCGCCTTGTCGGGGGCCGAGCGGCTGGGCGCCAAGGCGTTCCCGTTCGGCGCCGGCGCGCCGGGCATGTCACAGCGGGCGGTGCAGTGGCTGGCAATGATGAAGCCGAAGGCCTTCTACGGCACGCCGTCGTACGCGTTGTACCTGGCCGAGACGGCGGCGAAGGACGGATTGCGAGCGGCCGACTTCGGCCTCGAGCGCATGTTCTTTTCCGGTGAGCCTGGCGCGTCGGTGCCAGGCGTGCGCGACCGCATCGTCGACGCCTACCAGGCGCAGGTCTTCGACTGCGGCTCGATGGCCGAGATGTCGCCGTTCATGAACGTGGCCGCTTCGGCCGAGTCGCCGCTGGGCATGCTGTGCTGGCAGGACATCTGCTACACCGAGGTGTGCGACCCCAGGAGCTTCGAGCGCGTGCCCTACGGCCAGCGCGGCACGCCGGTCTACACGCATCTGGAGCGCACCTCGCAGCCGATGATCCGGCTCGTCTCTGGCGACCTGGCGCTGTGGACGAACGACAAGACGGCGTGCGGCCGCACCTACCCCAGCCTGCCGCAGGGCGTCTTCGGTCGCATCGACGACATGCTGACCATCCGCGGCGAGAACGTCTACCCGAGCGAGATCGACGCCGTGCTCAGCAAGCTGCCCGACTACGGTGGCGAGCACCGCATCATCGTCAGCCGCGACGGACTGATGGACGAGTTGCTGGTGCGCGTGGAGGCCAGCGCCGCACTCGGTGCACAGGGCGCTGCGGCGCTGGCGGCCTTCCGCGATCAGGTGGCGGGTGCGATGCACACCGTGCTCGGGTTGCGCACGCTGATCGAAGTCGTCGCTCCCGGCACCTACCCGCGTACCGACTTCAAGGCGCGTCGCGTCATCGACGACCGCGCGGTGTTCAAGGAGATGGCGCAACGCCTGCAACCCGGAGCCGGGTGATGGCCAAGCCGATCTCCTCGGACTCGCTGGTGCCGCGCGCGCTGGCCGGCGACAACGCCGCGATGGCGCGCCTGATGACGCGCGCCGAGGCGGGCTCGCCCGAGTGCCGGTCGGCGCTGGCGCAGCTCTACGCCCAGGCTGGTCGCGCGCACGTCATCGGCATCACCGGCGTACCCGGCAGCGGCAAGTCGACGCTGGTGTCGACGCTCACGCTGAGGCTGCGCGCCGGCGGCAGGCGCGTGGGCATCGTCGCGGTGGACCCGTCGAGCCCGTACTCGGGAGGCTCGATCATGGGCGACCGCATCCGCATGAGCGAGCTCGTCAACGACGCAGGCGTGTTCATCCGAAGCATGGCCACACGCGGTGCGCAAGGCGGCATGGCGCGCGCGTCGCTGGAGGCGGTGGATGTGCTCGACGCGGCGGGATTCGATGTCATCTTCATCGAGACGGTGGGCGTGGGCCAGGCGGAAGTCGAGATCGCGTGCGCCGCGCATACCGTGGTGGTGGTGTCGGCGCCGGGTCTGGGCGACGACATCCAGGCGATCAAGGCCGGCATCCTCGAGATCGCCGACATCCACGTCGTCAGCAAGTGCGATCGCGCCGATGCCAACCGCACCATCAGTGACCTGAAGTCCATGTTGATGATGGGCCTGACGCCGGCCGGTGCCGCCTGGAACGCACCGGTGGTGCCGACCAGTTCGGCCCGCGGCGAAGGCTTCGAGCAGCTCATCGAGTGTCTCGATCGACACGGCCACTACATGGCCAACTCCGACGCCGGCCGCGAGCGCGTGCGCCGCATCGCCGAGTTCCGCATGCGCAAGACTGCCGAGGACCTGCTGCACCAGCGCTTCCTCGCCGCGCGCCAGGGCGCGCTGGCCAGCGTGTCCGAGCAGTTGACTTTGCGCCGCATTTCGCCCTATCAGGCCGCCGAGCAACTGCTCGACGGCCTCGACCTGGAAAGCACGCCATGAACAGCAAGCCCGCGAGCGCCCAGCAACAGGCGCTGCAAGCGCAGGTCGAGGACTGGGAAGCCAACGAAGTGGCGGCCTTTCTGGCGCGACAGAAGGAACGCAAGGCGCGGTTCCACACCTTCGGCGGCCTGCCGATCAAGCGCACCTACACGGCGGCCGACGTCGCCGACACGCCACTCGACGACATCGGCCTGCCCGGGCGCTACCCGTTCACGCGCGGGCCGTACCCGACGATGTACCGCAGCCGCACCTGGACCATGCGCCAGATCGCCGGCTTCGGCACCGGCGAGGACACCAACCAGCGCTTCAAGTACCTGATCGCGCAGGGCCAGACGGGGCTGTCCACCGACTTCGACATGCCTACGCTGATGGGCTACGACTCCGACCACCCGATGGCCGAGGGCGAAGTCGGCCGCGAAGGCGTGGCCATCGACACGCTGGCCGACATGGCAGCGCTGCTCGAAGGCATCGACCTCGAGAAGATCTCGGTCTCGCTGACGATCAACCCGTCGGCGTGGATCGTCCTTGCGATGTACGTGGCGCTGGCGCAGCAGCGTGGCAATGACCTGAACGAGCTGTCCGGCACGATCCAGGCTGACATCCTCAAGGAGTACATGGCGCAGAAGGAATACATCTTCCCGATCGCGCCGTCGGTGCGCATCGTGCGCGACTGCATCACCTACTGTGCGCGCCACATGAAGCGCTACAACCCGATCAACCTGTCGGGCTATCACATCTCGGAGGCCGGGTCGTCGCCGCTGCACGAGATTGCGTTCACGATGTGCAACCTGATCACCTATGTCGACGAGGTCAGGAAGACCGGCATGGCGGTGGACGACTTCGCACCGCGGCTGGCCTTCTTCTTCGTCTGCCAGGCCGACTTCTTCGAGGAGATCGCCAAGTTCCGCGCCGCGCGGCGCGTCTACGCCAGGATCATGCGCGAGCGCTTCGGCGCCAAGAATCCGGAGTCGATGCGGTTGCGCTTCCACTGCCAGACCGCCGCCGCGACGCTGACCAAGCCGCAGTACCGGATCAACATCGTGCGCACCGCGCTGCAGGCGCTCTCGGCCGTGCTGGGCGGGGCGCAGAGCCTGCACACCAACGGCATGGACGAGGCCTTCTCGATCCCGACCGAGGAGGCGATGAAGATCGCGCTGCGAACCCAGCAGGTCATCGCCGAGGAAACGCATGTCACCGACGTCGTCGACCCGATCGGCGGCTCGTACTACGTCGAGCATCTCACGACCGAATACGAGCGCCGGATCTTCGATGTCATCGCGGAGGTCGACGCCAACGGAGGCACCATCAAGCTCATCGAGGAGGGCTGGTTCCAGCGTCACATCGCCGACTTCGCCTACGAGCAGGCGCTGAGCAAGCAGAGCGGCGACAAGCCGGTGATCGGCGTCAACCGCTACCAGGAGCCCGACGCAGTGCAGGACCTCGAGACGCATCCGCACGACCCCGGCGCCGAGCAGCGCCAGATCGAGCGGCTGCAGCGGGTGCGCCGCGAGCGTGACGGCGCCAAGGTGCAGGCGCTGCTCGACCGGCTGGTCGAGGTGGCCGGCGACGACGCGCAGAACATCATGCCGGTGACGATCGAGCTGGTGCAGGCCGGTGCCAGCATGGGCGACATCATCGAGCGCCTGAAGACGTTGTGGGGCACTTACCGCGAAGTGCCGGTGTTCTGACGATGAGCGCCGGTGCTGCCACTGCCGCCGAACTGATCGCGCGCGCACTGAAGGCGCAAGGCGTGGCGCGTCTGTTCACGCTGTGCGGCGGGCACATCATGCCCATCCTGATGCAGGCGCACGCCGCCGGGGTCGAAATCGTCGACGTCCGCGACGAGCGCGCCGCGGTCTACATGGCGCATGCCCATGCCGAGCTGACCGGCGAGCTTGGCGTGGCGCTGGTGACCGCCGGCCCGGGCGTGACCAACGCGATGACCGGCATCGCCAACGCGCACATCGCACGCGCCGCCGTGCTGGTGCTGTCGGGAACGCCGCCGCGGGCGCAGGACAACCGCGGCGCGCTGCAGGACCTGCCGCACACCGAGCTGGTGCGGCCGATCACGCGCTATGCGCGCTCCGTGCGCGACCCCGCGCTGGTGCTGCAGGAGCTGGGCGAGGCGGTGGCGCGGGCCTTCGGCCAGGGTGGCGATCCGGGGCCGGCGTACCTGGACTTCCCGACCGACGTGTTGTGCGCCGAGGTGCCGCGCGCACTGCAATTGGCCGAGCACTTCAGGCCGCGCGCGCGGCCGGTGCTGGCCTGTGACCCGACCGATGCCGCGTGCGCGATGGAGCTGCTCTGGTCGGCGCGCCGCCCGCTCGTCATCAGCGGACGCGGCGCGCGCGGCGCCGGCGCGCTGCTGACGACGCTGCTTGACCGCAGCGGGGCGCTGTACCTCGACACCGGCGAGAGCCGCGGTCTGGTCGCCGACGACCACCCCTCGGTCGTGACGGCCGTGCGCGGCTACGTCGTGGGGCAGGCCGATGTCGTCGTGACGCTCGGCCGGCGCCTGGATTTCCAGCTCGCCTACGGCTCGCCGGCGGTGTTCGGCGCGGCGCGCTTCATCCGCATCGCCGATGCGCCCTCCGAGCTGCGCGACAACCGCCGCGGCGAGGTCGAGTTGTTCGCGCAACCGGCTGCGGCGCTGCACGCCATCCTGGCCGCGGCCGGCGGCCGACCCTCGTCGGTGGACCACGACTGGGCCAGTGCGCTGCGCCAGCGGCATCTGCAGCGGGTCGAACAGTTCAAGGCCTCGATGCGCGGCGCAGTCGACGACGCGCAGGGTCGCATGCACCCGCTGCGCCTGCTCGCCGCATTGCAGGCGCGGATGTCACGCGACGCGGTGCTGGTGGCCGACGGAGGCGACTTTCTCAGCTTCGCGCGCGTGGGCCTTGCGGCATCCACTTACCTGGACCCGGGATCGCTCGGATGCATCGGCGTCGGCACGGCTTTTGGCATCGCGGCGAGCCTGGCGCGCCCCGGGCGGCAGGTGGTCGTGGCCACCGGTGACGGTGCCTTCGGCTTCAACGCGATGGAGATCGACACCGCCGTTCGGCACGGCGCGAAGCTGCTCATCGTGGTGGCCAACAACGGTGGCTGGCAGATCGAGGTTGCCGACCAGACCGACCGATTCGGCCACGTCGTCGGCACCCGGTTGCAGTTCGCCGATCACGCTGCGCTGGCACGCGCTTTCGGCATGCACGGTCAGCGCGTGGAACGCGGCGAGGATCTCGACGCGGCCATCGCCACGGCGCTGCTGAACCTGCCGGCACTGCTGGATGTCGTCGTGAGCCCGCAAGCGCGGTCGTCCGACAGCCGCTCCGGACTGGCCCGGGTGCCGGACCTGCAGGCCGTCGACTCCTGGGACAGCGCCGAGCGTCAGTGGCGGCAGGAAGGGCCTTGAGACCTCAGCCGGCTCGTCCGCGCGCGCTGTCCGAAGGCGGCGTCCGCTCAGTCGCCAGAGGTCCCGGCCCCTGCAGCGCGCAATGCCGGCACCGACGTCTCGGTTGATGCCAACCCAGCCATGTCACAGGACACGCCGCTTCAGATCGAAGTTCCTCAAACGATGCCTTCGCTGTACGCGCAGGCATTCGACTCGATCCTGGCGGCAATTTGCGGCGGCGTCCTGCGACCCGGCGATCGAATCAACCAGGATGAACTGGCGGCAAGGCTGAACGTCTCGAGGCAACCGGTGACGCAGGCGTTGACCGTCCTGCGGTCACAGGACTTTGTTCGCGACGCTGGCCGCCGCGGACTGGTGGTGGCGCCGCTGCGCAGGAGCTTCTTCGAGTCGCTGTACCAACTGCGCGAATCGCTCGACCCGATGGCTGCCAGGCTGGCCGCCCGCAACAGTGCCGCGCTCGCGCGCGATGGCGCACAGGCCTTGATCCAGCGCGGACGCGCCGCGATCCTTGCCGGCTCCGTGGCCGACCTCACCAGCGCGGACATGGCCTTCCACATGTGGATCTACCAGTCCGCCGGGAATCCGCTGCTGACCGAGACGTTGAGGCTGTACTGGAACCACTTGCGTCGTGCGATGGTGGCGGTGGTCGAGCCGTTGCAGCAGCGTGGTCGCGTCTGGGAAGAACATCAACGCATCCTCGACGCAGTGCTTGCCGGCGACCAGCGATTGGCGCACCGGCTGTCGTCACTGCACGTCCAGCAAGCAGCGCGACGGGTCATGCAAGGCTTGCCAGAATGACCGACTGCGAAACGCGCTGCATCGCTGCGTCGGTGTCGCCCAGGGCGCCGTTCATCGACGCACGATCAGTCGAGTCGCCCGAGGTCATTGATCTCGGCCTCAGTGAACCCGGCCGCACGGCGCGCCGCCAGGTTGAACGGCGGTCGTAGCCGCGGTGCGGCGTGGCGTTCGACCAGTTGCGGGTAGAGCGCCACCGCGTCCAGCCCGTCGCGCTCGCACAGCCAGCGGTACCAGCGGTTGCCGATCGCGACGTGGCCGATCTCGTCGCGCAGGATCACGTCGAGGATCGCGACCGCGCGCGCGTCGCCGGCCTGGCGCAGCCTGGCCTGGATCGACGGCGTCGCATCGAGTCCGCGCGCTTCGAGCGTGCGTGGCACCAGCGCCATGCGCGCCACCACGTCGGCGGCCGTGCGCTCGGTCATCGCCCACAGGCCGTCGTGGGCGTCGAAGTCGCCGTAATCGTGGCCGAGCGTGCGCAGGTGCTCGCGCAGCAGTGTGAAGTGCAGCGCCTCCTCGCTGGCGACCTGCAACCAGTCGCGGTAGAACGCCGCGGGAAGTCCGGCAAAGCGCCACGCCGCGTCGAGCGCCAGGTTGATGGCGTTGAACTC
>JBBIPS010000086.1:0-10181 GCA_037442725.1 Burkholderiales bacterium
AGCGGCCAATACACTGCCGCTCGTCTACAACGGATCGACTCGCTTCGCGTCGCCGATCCCAGGTCGCTCCAGGCTCATACCTGGATTGGAAAAGACTGGGGGCGAGTGGGCTCACTCATGACCGGTTAGGCCGTCATCCGGAGTCGCGAGAGGAAAATCATGAGCAAAGTATTCGTCAACATCGGATTGAGCCTCGATGGCTACATGGCACCGGAAGGAATGACCATGGGCCAGCCCGAGTACAAGAACTGGGGGGCCAAGTGGGGTGCGATGATGGCCTGGATCATCAATCAGCAGTACTTCCGCGCGAACCTCAAGCTCGGACCCGGGGGAGAAACCGGCCCCGTCAACGACATGCTTCGCAACACCGCCGAGCGCATCGGTGCCAACATCATGGGCAGGCGGATGTTCGACCAAGGCGAGGTCGCTTGGCCCGAGGAGGCTCCGTTTCACACACCCGTGTATGTTCTTACCCATGAGAAGCGCGAACCCTGGGGGCGCCCCGGTGGGACGACCTTCTACTTCATCGATGAAGGGCCGGAACGTGCCCTGGAGCTGGCTCGGGAAGCCGCAGGCCGCCGTGATGTCCGTATCGCGGGTGGCGCAGATGTGATCCAGCAGTACCTGAACCAGGGTGTCGTCGACGAACTGGAAATCGCCTTGGCCCCCGTGTTGTTGGGTGGCGGGCGACGTCTCTTCGAGAACCTGCGCGAGCCCGGGCCGCAGTTTCGCATTGACAAGGTTCTTGATGGTTCAGCCGCCACGCACTTGCGCTATGTGCGTCAGTGAGGGCGGCCTGACAATCGGTGGCAGAGGACGGTCCGCTGCGCGGCCCGCCGCTGAACCAGGACGTGGCATCCGATCATGAACAAACCCGAAACCCCCGCCGAACCCCGCCTGACCTCGCTGTCGCACGGCGGCGGCTGCGGCTGCAAGATCGCGCCCGGCGTGCTGTCCAGGATCCTGCAGGGCACGGCGTCGTTCCCGGTGCCCGAGGAGCTGCTGGTCGGCATCGAGACCGCCGACGACGCGGCGGTGTACAAGCTCAACGACGAGCAGGCGCTGATCGCCACCACCGATTTCTTCATGCCGATCGTCGACGATCCGCACGACTTCGGCCGCATCGCCGCCACCAACGCGATCAGCGATGTCTACGCGATGGGCGGCCGGCCGATCCTGGCGCTGGCACTGGTGGGCATGCCGGTCAACGTGCTGTCGGAGCAGACCATCGGCCGCATCCTCGCCGGCGGCGCCGCCGCGTGCCGCGCCGCCGGCATCCCGATCGCCGGCGGCCACACCATCGATTCGGTCGAGGCGATCTATGGCCTGGTCGCGCTCGGCCTGGTGCACCCGGCGCACGTCAAGCGCAACGCCGATGCGCAGCCCGGCGACGTGCTGGTGCTGGGCAAGCCGATCGGCGTCGGCGTGATGTCGGCCGCGCTGAAGAAGGGCGCACTGGCCCAAGACGGCTACGCGCAGATGGTCGCCGTCACGACGCAGCTCAACACGCCGGGGCCGGAGCTGGCCGCGGTTGCGGGCGTGCATGCGCTGACCGACGTCACCGGCTTCGGCCTGGCCGGGCACGCGCTCGAGATGGCGCGCGGCGCGCGCTGCGAGGTGCGGCTCGATTTCTCCGCCGTGCCGCTGCTGGGCGGCGTGCGCGAGCTCGCCGGCCGGGGCTTCGTCACCGGCGCGTCGGGTCGCAACTGGGCTGCCTACGGCACCGAGGTGGCCTTGCCGGCCGCGTTCGCCGCCCAGGACAAGGCGCTGCTGACCGACCCGCAGACCAGCGGCGGGCTGCTCGTGGCCTGCGCACCGGCTTCGCTCGACGCCGTGCTGGCGATCTTCCGCCGCCACGGTTTCGACGCGGCCGGCGTCGTCGGCACGATCGCCGCCGCCGGCGGCGCGCCGCGGCTGGTCGTGAACTGACGCGCGCCCTGGCGCGCGACCTGTTCGGCGCGCCTGCGCTGGCGGCCCGGTAGCCGCTCGTCGGCTGTGGCAAAGTGCCGCGTCCCGTCACAGCTAGCCGCCATGGCCATCAAGTCCACCATCTACAAGGCCAGCCTGCAGGTCTCCGACCTTGATCGGCAGGTCTACGGCGAGCACGCGCTGACGCTCGCGCTGCACCCGTCGGAGACGACCGAACGGCTGATGATCCGACTGCTGGCCTTCGCGCTGAACGTGCCGGCGGATGACAAAGGCGGCGCGCTGCAGTGTGCGCGCGGGTTGGCCGACGCCGATGAGCCCGACCTGTGGCAGCTCGACCTGACGCAGCGCGTGCTGCACTGGATCGAGGTCGGCCAGCCCGACGAGCGCAGGCTCATCAAGGCCAGCGGCCGTGCCGAGCGCGTGACGCTGTACGCCTACAGCCAGGCGGCGCCGATCTGGTGGGCCGGCGTCGAGGCCAGCCTCGCGCGGCTGCGCAACCTCGAGGTCTGGCGCGTTCCGGCCGTGCAGAGCCAGGCGCTGGCGGCGCTGGCACAGCGCTCGATGGTGCTGCAGGTGACGATCCAGGACGGCCAGGTCTGGGCCAGCGACGACCGGCGCTCGGTCGAGTTGCAGCCGCTGGCGCTGTGGCGCGGCGGACGCTGAGCGCGCGGCTCGGCGGCGGCGCGCAAACTATCATCCCGGATCGCATTTCTGTGGCGCCACGCCTGAGGGCATGGCTCATTCGATGACCCGTCTGGCTCGCACCCTGGCGTCGGCGTTCGCGCTGGCCGCCACCGCCGCGCCTTCCATGGCCACCCCGCCTTCCGCACCCAGCACCGTCGCCGGCGCCGTCGCGTCCGAGACCCACGACGACGCCGACCCCTACCTCTGGCTCGAGCAGGTCCAGGGCGAGCGCGCGCTGGCCTGGGTGCGCGAGCGCAACGCGCAGTCGCGCCGGCAGCTCGAGGCGCACCCGCGCTTCAACGCGATGCGCGACGAGTTCCGCGCCATCCTCGATTCGCGCGAGCAGATCCCGTTCGTGCGCCGACGCGGCGACTGGCTCTACAACTTCTGGCGCGACGGCGACCATCCGCGCGGGCTGTGGCGGCGCGCGACGCTGCAGCAGTACCGCCGGCCCGCGCCGCAGTGGCAGACGCTGATCGACCTCGATGCCCTGGCCCGGGCCGAAGGCGAGAACTGGGTCTGGGCCGGCGCGAACTGCCTCGGCCCGGCGTACCGGCGCTGCCTGGTCAGCCTGTCGCGCGGCGGCGCCGATGCCAGCGTCGTGCGCGAGTTCGACCTGGATGCGCGCGGCTTCGTCGCCGGCGGGTTCGCACTGCCCGAGGCCAAGTCGCGCGTCGTCTGGCAGGACCGCGACCATGTCTACGTCGGCACCGATTTCGGCGCCGGCTCGCTCACCGACTCGGGCTATCCGCGCCTCATCAAGCGCTGGAAGCGCGGCCAGCCGCTGGCCGACGCGGCGACGGTGTTCGAGGGCCGCTCGCACGACGTCTCGGTGCAGGTCGAGGTCGACCGCACGCCCGGGTTCGAGCGCACGCTGTTCAGCCGTGCCATCGACTTCTACCGCACCGAGACGTCGCTGCTGCGGGCCGACGGCCGGCTGCAGGCGCTGGACAAACCCGCCGATGCCGAGCCGACCTTCTGGCGCGGGCGGCTGCTGATCCAGTTGCGCAGCGACTGGACGGTGGGCGGCACCACTTGGCGCGCCGGCTCGCTGCTCGTCGCCGATGCGAATGCCTACCTCGCCGGCGAGCGCCGGCTGCGCGCGCTGTTCGAGCCCACCGCGACGCGCTCGCTCGACGGCTTCGCGACCACGCGCAGCCGGGTGCTGGTCAGCGTGCTCGACGACGTCGCCGGCCGGCTCGAGGAGTGGCGACCGGCCGGGCGCGCCGGCGCGACCGCTGCCACGGCCGACGCCGACGCCGCGCCGCGCTGGCTGCGCCGGGATGTCGCCACGCCGACGACGGGGACGCTCGGCGTCACGGCGTTGCACGACCCGCTGGTCGAGGACGACGCGCTGGCCGAAGCCTACCTGCTGAGTTACGCGGACTTCCTGACCCCCGACACGCTCTACCTCGGCCGCGCCGGCAGCGACGCGCGCGAGCGGCTGAAGTCGCGCCCGGCGTTCTTCGACGCCGGCGGGATGCGCGTCGAGCAGCGTTTCGCGACCTCGAAGGACGGCACCCGCGTGCCGTACTTCATCGTCTGGCCGGCGCACGCCCGCACCGACGCGGCCAACCCGACGCTGCTCTACGGCTACGGCGGCTTCGAGATCGCGCTGGCGCCGGCGTACTCGGGCGTCGTCGGAGCCGGCTGGTTGCGCCACGGCGGCGTTCGCGTCGTCGCCAACATCCGCGGCGGCGGCGAGTACGGCCCGGCCTGGCACCAGGCCGCCACGCTGGCCCACAAGCAGCGCAGCTTCGACGACTTCATCGCGGTGGCCGAGGACCTGATCGCCAGCAAGGTCACCGATGCGGGCCACCTCGCGATCCAGGGCGGCAGCAACGGCGGGCTGCTCGTCGGCGCGGTGATGCTGCAGCGTCCCGAGCTGTTCAGGGCGGTGGTGTGCCAGGTGCCGCTGCTCGACATGCGGCGCTACCACAAGCTGCTCGCCGGCGCGTCGTGGCGGGCCGAGTACGGCGATCCGGACCGGCCCGACGAATGGGCCTGGATTTCGAAGTACAGCCCGTACCAGAACGTGCGCGCCGGCGTGAAGTTGCCCCAGGTGCTGTTCATCACGTCGACGCGCGACGACCGCGTGCACCCCGGCCACGCGCGCAAGATGGCCGCCCGCATGCTCGAGCAGGGCCACGCGCCGCTGCTCTACGAGAACATCGAGGGCGGCCACGGCGCCGCCGCCGACAACGCGCAACGCGCCGACATGGCGGCGCTCGAGTTCGCGTTCCTGTGGCAGCAACTCGCGCGCTGACGCGCCAGCAACGGGACGTCCCCGATGACTTCGTCGCCACCGCCCGCTTCGCCGACCCGCTTCGAGGTCGTGCACAACGCGGGCGACTCGCGCTTCGAGGTCCGCGTCGACGGCCGGCTGTGCGTGGCGAGCTACGACCTGTCCGGCGGCGTCATGGCGCTGACGCACACGGCGGTGCCCCCGGGGCTCGAGGGCCGCGGCATCGCCGCCGCGCTGGTCGAGGCCGCGCTCGCGCACGCCCGCTCGCGCGGGCTGAAGGTGCGGCCGCTGTGCAGCTATGTGCGGGCCTACATGCGGCGCCATCCGGGGACACTCGACCTGCTCGAGCCCGGGCGCTGACGCGGACCCTGCCGATGGACGATTGCGCGCGCGAGGTGCTTGACTTCTGGTTCGGCGCGCCCGATGCTCCCGGCCACGGCCAGCCGCGCGCGGCCTGGTTCCGCAAGGACGACGCGTTCGACGCGCTGATCGCGCGGCGCTTCGGTGCGCTCATCGAGCAGGCGCTGGCGGGCGCGCTGGCGGCGTGGTCGGGCGCCGCGCTGCCGGCGCTGGCGCAGGTGATCGTGCTCGACCAGTTCACGCGCAACGCGTATCGCGGGCGCGCGCGTGCGTTCGCCGGCGACGCGCGCGCGCTCGACGCCGCGCGGGCGCTGATCGCCGCCGGCCACGACCAGAGGCTCGATGGCGTGCAGCGTCAGTTCGCCTACCTGCCGTTCGAGCATGCCGAGGACATCGCGGCGCAGCGCACATCGCTGCGGCTGTTCGCCCGGCTCGAGAGCGACGAGCCTGCGCTGCACGGCGTGCTCGACTGGGCCAGGCGCCACCACGACGTCATCCAGCGCTTTGGCCGCTTTCCGCACCGCAACGCCGCGCTCGGGCGCGCGAGCACGGCCCCGGAGTCGGCCTTCCTGCTGAGTCCCGGTTCGGGCTTCTGAGCGCCCCCAGGGCCGGGCTGCGCCCAGCCCGCCCCCCGCGGGGGTTCAAGCAAAGTGGCGCAGCCACATTTGCTTGAGAGCAACCCCGGGGCCGCCGCGATGCGGCCACTGTCGTTACCATGCGGCGCTCGCCGCACCGAGCGCACACCGGAGCCCCGCATGAAGATCGAACGCATCCACCACGTCGCCTACCGCTGCCGCGATGCGAAGGAGACCGTCGAGTGGTATCGCAGGCACCTGGGCATGGACTTCGTGCTCGCCATCGCCGAGGACCGGGTGCCCTCGACGCATGCGCCGGACCCGTACATGCACGTCTTCATGGACGCCGGCGGCGGCAACGTGCTGGCGTTCTTCGAACTGCCGAACTCGCCGCCGATGGGGCGCGACGAGAGCACCCCCGACTGGGTGCAGCACATCGCCTTCAAGGTCGGCAGCG
Source organism: Burkholderiales bacterium (assembly GCA_037442725.1). Classification (GTDB taxonomy): domain Bacteria; phylum Pseudomonadota; class Gammaproteobacteria; order Burkholderiales; family Burkholderiaceae_C; genus Pseudaquabacterium. The sequence goes on from JBBIPS010000086.1 coordinate 6,251, forward strand.
TGGCCGAGCTCGAGCGGACCCAGGCCAGACTCGAGGCGGCGGGGGTGCCGGTGGTCGGCATCACCGACCACACGATCTTCAGGTCGATCTACTTCTTCGACCCGAACGGCCACCGCGTCGAACTCGCCGCCGACGTCGGCACGCCCGAGATGTACCGCAAGCTCGACGACGTGAAGTGGGCGATGCTCGAAGAGTGGTCGCGCACCCGGCGCGCGCCCAGGCACGCGGCGTGGATGCACGAGCGCGAGCTGGGCCCGAACTGAGCGCCGAATCCAGGGCCGCTTGCGCCGCGTCTTCATGCTGCAGACCCACACCTTCCCGCACTACGCCTACGAGCAGAGCGCCGAGCAGCGCAGCGGCGTCGTGCGCCGCCATCCGGTCGTCGTCGTCGGTGCCGGCCCGGTCGGCCTGACCGCCGCGCTCGACTGCGCGCAGCGCGGCCTGCCCGTGCTGCTGATCGACGACAACGACACCGTCAGCATCGGCTCGCGCGCGGTGTGCTACGCCAAGCGCGCGCTCGAGGTCTGGGACCGCCTCGGCGTCGCGGCGCCGCTGGTCGACAAGGGCGTGCGCTGGCAGGTCGGCAAGGTGTTCCGCCGCGACGAGATGATCTACCGTTTCGACCTGCTGCCCGAGCCGCAGCACAAGATGCCGGCGATGATCAACCTGCAGCAGTACCACCTCGAGGAGGCGCTGGTCGAGGCCTGCCGCCACGACCGGCGGGTGGAGCTGCGCTGGAAGCACAGGCTGGTCGACCTGCGGCAGGCCGACGGGCACACGACGCTGACGGTGGCCACCCCCGACGGCACCTACGCGATCGAGGCCGACTGGGTGATCGCGTGCGACGGCGCCAACAGCGACACGCGCCGGCTGGTCGGCGCCGGCTTCGGCGGGCAGGTGTTCGAGGACCGCTTCCTGATCGCCGACGTGGTGATGCGTGCCGACTTCCCGACCGAGCGCTGGTTCTGGTTCGACCCGCCTTTCCACCGCGGCCAGTCGGTGCTGCTGCACAAGCAGTGCGACGACGTCTGGCGCATCGACTTCCAGCTCGGCGCGAACGCCGACCCGGTCGAGGAGCGGAAGCCCGAGAACGTGATCCCGCGCATCCAGGCCATGCTCGGGCCCGACGCGCGCTTCGATCTCGAATGGGTCTCGGTGTACCAGTTCGCCTGCCGGCGCATCGACAGCTTCCGCCACGGCCGCGTGCTGTTCGCCGGCGACGCGGCGCACCAGGTCTCGCCGTTCGGCGCGCGCGGCGCCAACAGCGGCGTGCAGGACGTCGACAACCTGGCCTGGAAGCTGGCGCTGGTCCAGGCCGGCGCTGCGCCCGCCTCGCTGCTCGACAGCTACGACGAGGAACGCGGCCTGGCCGCCGACGACAACCTGCGCGCATCGACGCGGTCGACCGACTTCATCACCCCAAAGAGCCGTGCCAGCCTGCGCCTGCGCGACGCGGTGCTCGAGCTGGCGCGCGGCGAGCCGTTCGCGCGCCCGCTCGTCAACTCCGGCCGGCTGTCGACGCCGACGCCGTACCCGGACTCGTCGCTGAACACGCCCGACGCCGACGACTTTGCCGGCGCGATGCGACCGGGCACGCCGTGCGCCGATGCGCCGATCCGGCGCGACGGCGCTGCGGGCTGGCTGCTCGACGAGTTCGGCGACGGGTTCGTGCTGCTGTGCTTCGGCCCGCCGGCGCCGACCGCGCAGGTCAGTGACTCCGGCGTGAACGCGCGTGTCCTGGTCGTCGGCGACGATCTCGTCGACGAATCCGGCACGCTCACGCAGCGCTACGACGGCCGGCCCGGCACGATCTATCTGATCCGGCCCGACCAGTTCGTCGCGGCGCGTTGGCGCGGCTTCGACGCCGAGCGCATCCGCACTGCGCTGCGGCGCTGTCTGGCCGCAGCATGACAACGCGCGCCGCTGCACAGGCCACCACGGGCGCCGCCGTCGCCGCCGACACGCCACCCGCCACGCCGCCATGCCACTGACGCACAGCCCCAACATCCCCGACCCCGACGGCTTCTACGAGGAGCTGATCGACAGCCTGCGCGACCTGACCGACGAGCAGGCCGCGCTGATGCACAGCAAGCTGGTGCTGATCCTGGCCAACCACATCGGCGATCGCGCGCTGCTCACCGAAGCGCTGAAGCTGGCCCGGCCGGCCGACGCGCCGCAGCGATGATCGATGAAGTCGCCCGACCCCCGCATCCTTTCCCCTCGGAGTCCAACATGAACGCCAAGACCTTCGCCTCGCAGGCCGACCTCGAAGAAAAGAAGGTCAGCTTCACCCGGCTGTCCGACAACGCCTACGCCTACACCGCCGAGGGCGACCCGAACACCGGCGTCATCATCGGCGACGACGCGGTGATGGTCGTCGACGCGCAGGCCACGCCGGTGATGGCGCAGGACGTGATCCGGCGCATCCGCGAGGTCACCGACAAGCCGATCAAGTACGTCGTGCTCAGCCACTACCACGCGGTGCGCGTGCTCGGCGCCAGCGGCTATCGCCCCGAGCAGATCATCGCCAGCCGCGACACCTACGACCTGATCGTCGAGCGCGGCGAAGCCGACAAGGCGAGCGAGATCGGCCGCTTCCCGCGCCTGTTCCGTGCCGTCGAGTCGGTGCCGCCGGGGCTGACCTGGCCCACGATCACCTTCAGCGGCCGCATGTCGGTCTGGCTTGGCAAGCTCGAGGTGCAACTGATGCAGCTCGGCCGCGGCCACACCAAGGGCGACACCGTGGCCTGGCTGCCCGGGCAGCGCATCCTGTTCGCGGGCGACCTGGTCGAGTTCGACGCCACGCCGTATGCCGGCGACGCGTACTTCAAGGACTGGCCCGCCACGCTCGACAGGCTCGCCGCGCTGGAGCCTGTCGCGCTGGTGCCGGGGCGCGGCGCCGCGCTGACCACGGCCGAACAGGTGGCGCAGGGCCTGGCCGGGACGCGCAACTTCGTCGCCGACGTGTGGGGCAGCGTCCAGGCCGGCGTGGCCGCGGGCAAGGACCTGAACGCGGTCTACAGGGAGACGATGGCCAGGCTGGCGCCCAGGTACGGCCACTGGGTGATCTTCAACCATTGCATGCCGTTCGACGTCACGCGCTGCTACGACGAGGCGACGCAATATCCCGATCCGCGCATCTGGACCGCCGAGCGCGACCTGCAGATGTGGCAGGCGCTCGAGGCCTGAGCGCGCCCGCCCGGCCGCCAAGGGGGCGCGCTCAGCGTCGCGGCTGCCAGCGCCGCAGCGTCAGCGTGTTGGTGACGACGCTGACGCTCGAGAACGCCATCGCCGCGCCGGCCACCATCGGGTTGAGCAGCCCGGCCGCGGCCAGCGGGATGCCGACGACGTTGTAGGCGAAGGCCCAGAACAGGTTCTGGCGGATCTTGCGCCAGGTGCGGCGCGAGATGTCGATCGCATCGGCCACCAGCGACGGGTCGCCACGCATCAGCGTGATGCCGGCGGCGTGCATCGCCACGTCGGTGCCGGTGGACATCGCGATGCCGACATCGGCGGCGGCCAGCGCCGGTGCATCGTTGATGCCGTCGCCGACCATTGCCACCGGGCCGTCGGCGCCGCGCCTGAGCGTCGCGACGAGCGCGGACTTGTCGGCCGGCAGCACCTCGGCCTCGACGCGGTCGATGCCGAGGGCGCGGCCGACGCTGTTCGCGCTGCCGCGGTTGTCACCACTGATCAGCACGGTGCGAATGCCCAGCGCCTCGAGCGTGGCGATCGCGCCGGCCGCGGCGGGCTTGACCGTGTCGCCAAAGGCCAGCAGGCCGAGCAGGCGTGGCGCCGCGGTCACGTCGGCAAGCCACGACACCGTGCGGCCCTCGGCCTGCAGCGCGTCGGCCTGCGCGGCCAGGGTGGCGACGTCGACGCCGAGCGTGGCCATCCAGCGGCTGCTGCCCAGCCGCAGTGCACGGCCTGC
>JBBIPS010000087.1:0-10151 GCA_037442725.1 Burkholderiales bacterium
AAGCGTTCGACGCGAAAGGCCGCGTAGCATCTCCACCAAGGAGCCGTCACCGGCCACCGTTCAACACGGGACGGGACATCGCCGGTGATGCCGAACTCGGCGAGATACGCAGCGTTGAGTTCACTCGGCGCCTTGCCAAGGCACTGTCAGGCCGCCGCCACAATGTCGCTCCTCCCTGCTGCAACACGTCAAGGCGCGCCCAATCTTCGGCGGTTCGGCGGGAGCCGCTCACTATTGCGAGTCCGCACGACGGCAAGTGCGCGCCGCGGTCGGATGGACGAGAACCTGCTGAAATTGTCGTCCAGGCTCACGCTATGAGCCTGGAACCTGCAAAGATCGCCGCCATGGACAGCTTCTGGCTCTATTGGGGCAAGGCCCAGCCCAGCGCGGGCTCGCAGGCGCGGTTTCACCTGTTGGCGTACCACAGTCTGGATGTCGCGGCGGTTGCCGCCACCTACCTCGGCGCCGCGCATGGCCTGCGCCGCTGGCTCGGCGGCAAGCTCGGCGTGGCTTCGGAACAAGACTTGGTGGCCTGGGTTTCGTTCTGGCTGTGTCTGCATGACCTCGGCAAGTTTGCCGAGGCGTTCCAGGGCCAGCGCGCCGATCTGTTCGAGCGCTTGCGTGGTCGAGCACCGCGCAAGCCCTACACCGAACGACACGACACGCTCGGTTGGGTGGCGTGGACGAAGCTGCTCGAACAGCCGGCCGTCGACGAGGGTTGGCTCGGGCCGCAGACCGAAGACCATCAGCAGGGCCTGGATGCCTGGGCGCGCGCGGTCACCGGACACCATGGTCAGCCGCCCAAGATGGACCCGATCCTTCTCGGCCACCACTTCGACGAAACGCACGACAGTGCAGCCGTCGCGGCGTTTGTGCATGAAATCAAGGCGCTCATGCTGGGCGAGGCGCGGCCGCTGTTGCCCACAACGCTCGAAGCGGATGACTTCTGCGACGCCAGCGAGCGGCTGTCGTGGTGGATAGCAGGTCTTGCCGTGCTGGCGGACTGGATCGGCTCGAACACCGATTACTTCGCCTACCGCGACCGGCCGCCTGTGGCCGGTCGGCTCGATGACTATTGGCGCTACGCCAAGCGGCAAGCGGGCGTGGCGCTCGCCGCGACGGGAGTGTTGCCGGCGGCGGCTCCGGGCAGAGCGACATTGGCCGCACTGTTTCCGGCCATCGCAAAGCCTTCGCCGCTGCAAACCTGGGCCAGCGATGAGCCGCTGTCGGACGAACCGACGCTGGTCATGCTCGAAGACGTGACCGGCGCCGGCAAGACCGAGGCCGCCGTGATGCTGGCGCACCGCATGATGACGGGCGGCCTGGCCGACGGTTTCTTCATCGGCCTGCCAACGATGGCCACCGCCAACGCGATGTACGGGCGCATCACCGAGGTGTTCCAGCGCTTGTTCGGCGAAGACGCCAGCCTCGCACTGGCGCATGGCCAGCGCAGCCTGGTCGAAGCCTTCGCGGCCACGGTGCTCCGCGCCGGGCCTGCCGAGGGCGACAACACGCAACGTGACGAAACCGCCACCGCGCGCTGCACCGCCTGGCTGGCCGACCACAATAAGCGCGCGCTGATGGCCGCCGCCGGCGTCGGCACCATCGACCAGGCGATGCTCGGCGTGCTGCACAGCAAGCACCAGTCGCTGCGCCTGCTCGGCCTGTTCCGAAAGGTGCTGATCGTCGACGAAGTGCACGCCTGCGACAGCTACATGCAGCGCGTGCTGGAGTCACTGCTCGAGTTCCATGCCTTCTCCGGCGGCAGCGCAATCCTGTTGTCGGCGACCCTGCCGCAGGCCATGAAGCAGGCACTGCTCAAGGCCTACGCCCGCGGTCGCGGGCTGGCGCGAGGCGACCGGTCACCGCCCCTGCCCATACTTGGCTCGACCGCCTTTCCACTCGCGACCACCTGGCACGCGACACTGGGCATGCAGGTGGGCGAGCAACCCCTGGCCTCGCGCCCCGAGGTGTGCCGCAACGTCGCGCTACGCTGCATCGCCGATCGCCAGGCCGTGATCGACATGATCGAAGGCGCGCTCGTCGACGGACGCTGTGTCTGCTGGATGCGCAACACGGTTGCCGACGCTCTGGATGCATTCGACGAGTTGCAGCACCGCGTCGGCGCCGATCACATCACGTTGTTCCACGCTCGCTTCGCGCTCGGGGACCGGTTGGCCATCGAGACACGCATCCTCGATCACTTCGGCCCCGGCAGTTGCGCCGACCAGCGGCGCGGGCAACTGGTCATCGCCACCCAGGTCGTCGAGCAAAGCCTGGACGCCGACTGGGACGTCGTCGTCAGCGATCTGGCGCCGATCGATCGTCTGATCCAGCGCGCCGGCCGCCTGCAGCGCCATGTGCGCGACGGCAGCGGGAACAGGCTGAGCGGAGTCGGCGCAGCCGACGAACGCGGCGAGCCCTGCCTGTGGGTCCACGCACCGGCATGGACAGAGACGCCGCCCGCGAACTGGTTCAACGCTGCATTCCCGAAGGCGGCTGCGGTCTATCCGAACCACGCCCAGTTGTGGTTGACTGCCCAGGCGCTCCGAGCCGGCCGCATGCGCATGCCCGACGACGCGCGTGGCTGGATCGAATCGGTGTTCGGCGCAGCCGCGACAGCGCCCGGCGACCTTGCAGCCAACGCCGATCGGGCCGAAGGCGATGGCCTGGCCGCGCGATCACAGGGCGGCGCCAACGTCGTCAAGCTCAACAGCGGCTATACGCGCAGCGAAGTCATCGACTGGTGGAGCGAAGCCCGTACGCCTTCGCGCCTGGGCGAGGCCAGCACCACCGTCGTGCTGGCGCGCTGGGATGGCGACGCATTGCGGCCTTGGGCGGCGCACGACCACCCCGCCGCGGCCTGGGCCTACAGCAGCGTGCGCGTGCCCGCGCGGCTGGTCGCGGCGCGATGTGCAGGAACTTCGGCCACGCGCGAAGCCGCGCTGCTCGAAGCCGAGGGGCTGCTGCCAGGTGCGGGCAACTGGTCGGTGTTGCTGCCGCTCGAACAAGATGCCGATGGCGCATGGCGCGGACGAGCGATGACCGCCGAGCCAAAGCACCAACCGACCAGGGCATGCGATTGGACGTATTCTTCAACCAGCGGGCTGATACCCGCCAAGAACGAACAAGGGGAGGACGGCGAGTGAACTTGCTCAGTGCACCGTGGATTCCCGTGCGCAAGCGCGATGGCAGCCGTGAATGGGTGGACCCGAGGCAATTGGCACGGCCCGACATCCTCGCCTTCGATGCCGACCGCGCCGACTTCAACGGCGCACTCGCCCAGTTCGCGATCGGCCTGCTGCAAACCACCACCCCCGTAGCCCGACATTCCGAATGGCGCGCGTTGCTCAACGAGCCGCCGAGCGAGCAGACGCTCGGGCAGTGGTTCGCCCCGGTCCAGGCCGCGTTCGAGTTCGATGGGGACGGCGCGAGGTTCATGCAGGACTTCAGCCTGACGTCCGATGAGGGCGTGGTCGTTGGCATTGCGGCGCTGTTGATCGAAACCCCAGGTGAACAGACGCTGAAGGACAACAAGGACCACTTCGTCAAGCGCGATCGAGTCATGCGCATGTGTCCGCACTGCGCGGCGACAGCGCTATTCACGCTGCAACTAAATGCCCCGTCCGGCGGCGCCGGCCACCGCACTGGCCTGCGCGGTGGCGGCCCGCTGACGACGCTGCTGTTGGCACCCGAGGGGAGCAGCCTGTGGCAGCACCTGTGGCTCAACGTGATCGAGCGTGAACGCTTTCTCGACGGCGACGCATCCGACCGCAGCGCGACGCATCTCACCTTCCCGTGGATGGCAGCAATGTCGGCAATCCAGAAGGACGGCGGTGAGACGGCACCCGTGCAGACCCACCCGACGCATGTCTACTGGGCGATGCCGCGGCGCATCCGCATCAACCTGGCCGACCGGCGAGCCGGTACCTGCGACATCTGCGGCGGCAGCTCCGACGCGTTGGTGACCGGCTACCACACCCGCAATTACGGGCTCAACTACAAAGGTGCCTGGAACCACCCACTGTCGCCCTACTACGAGCTGAAGGAGGATTGGTTGCCGTTGCATCCCCAGCCGGGAGGCCTGGGGTATCGGCATTGGCTGGCCTGGGTGATCGGCCAAACCAGCGAGCGCAAGAAGCAACGTCGAGCGCGCGTCGTCGAGCATTTCCTGACCCATCGCACCCGCGTCGCGCCAGGCGCGCTGCGCCTGTGGGCGTTCGGCTTCGACATGGACAACATGAAAGCCCGCTGCTGGTACGAGTCCACGCTGCCCTTGTACGGCCTGGCCGACTGCGACATCAAAGCGCAAGAGAAGGTGCAGGCAGAGGTCGGCCGCTGGCTGCAAGGCACCGAACTGGCGGCCAGCCTCCTGCGCTATGCGATCAAAGATGCCTGGTTCAAGGAGCCGCCAGCGAAGGCCGATTTCAGCGCTATCGACGCGTCATATTGGGGCGACACCGAGGCGGGTTTCTACCGCCAGCTTCGCGCCTTGATCGACAGCGCGACCAGCGGCCGTGAGATCGACGCCATCACTGTCAACACGGCCTGGCTGCGGCATCTGCAAGTGCACGCGACCCGTCTCTTCGACCACGAGTTCGTCGGCACGGGGCCGGTGGACCAACAGCATCCGAGACGCATCGCCCGGGCCTATGACCAGCTCCAGCGCAACTTGCATGGGCCGAAGTTGCGCGAAGCGCTGGGCTTGCCCGTGGATCAGGCGGCAGCCGCCGCGCGCAAGGCATCGCGTGGCGCCAAAGCACAAGGAGGAACGAAATGAGGATGAGCAAGGACCAGGGTCCGGGCCGCGTGCTGCACGACTGGTGGCGCGAAGTCACGCAAGAACGCGACAAGGGGTCGGCGCGCGCGGCGCGCGCCATCCTGCGTCGCGCGCACGACATCACCGCGGTCACACTGTCCGAGCCGTACCAGCACCTGTTCCAGCGCATGTGCGCGGCCGGCTGGGACGACGGTCATGCGCGCAGCAACGACGCGTTGGCGGCCGTGGTCGGGCTGCTGGTCCATGTCCAAGCGGAGGGGACTGACGACAGGCTCGCCGCGTGCATGGGCCAGTGCCCGCAAGGATCGACGCGGCCCTACGTGAGCGAAGTGCGCTTCAGGCGACTGCTGGAAGCACCTGACATCGACACTCTCTTTGCCGGCTTGCGCCGCACGCTGCCGCTGATGGGCGCGGGAACACCGGTACTGGCGCTGGCCAGCGACGTGTTGTCGTGGGCACGTCCCGAGCAACGCGACGAGATCAAGAAGCGCTGGGCCTACAGCTACGCCTGGCCCGCCGAAACCACCCGCTGATCCCCGCCATCGAGGAGAACCCGAAATGACCCGCTTCCTGCAATTGCACATCCTGACCAATTACCCGCCCGCCAATCTCAACCGCGACGACACCGGCCGCCCCAAGACCGCGCTGATGGGCGACGCGCAGCGGCTGCGCGTTTCGTCGCAGAGCCTGAAGCGGGCTTGGCGAACATCGGAGGTCTTCAAGAGCGCGTTGTCTCGAGGTGACGCGGCGTCGAAGGCGCCCACCGTGGTGTCGTGGGAGCAGGTACCGCACGCACACCTCGGCACCCGTACCAAGGAAGTCGGCGTGCAGGTCTTCAGGGCGCTTGCGGCACGGGGCATCGCCGACAAGGACGCCAAGGCCTGGGCCGCCGGCATCGCGCAGCAGTTCGGCAAGCTGCAGAAGGAGAAGAAGGACGCGCCGTTGAACGAGTTGCGCATCGAGCAGCTTTGTCATCTGAGTCCGGAGGAACGTGCCGCGGTCGACGCGCTGGTCGAGTCTTGCGCGACGCGCGAGACCGCGCCCACGGAAGAAGAACTCACGCTCCTGCGCCAGCCGCAGAACGCCGTGGATATCGCGATGTTCGGGCGCATGCTCGCCGACAGCCCCGGCCACAACATCGAAGCTGCGGTCCAGGTCGCCCATGCAATCACGGTCCACAAGGCCGCCGTCGAGGACGACTACTTCAGCGCCGTCGACGACCTGAACCGCGAAGACAAGGGCGCCGGCCACATCGGCGAGCGCGGTTTCGGCGCGGGGCTGTTCTACCATTACGTCTGCGTCAACCGGGAGTTGCTGGCCGGGAACCTGGGCGGCGACAACGCTGAGCTGGCGCGCCGCTCCATCGGCGCCTTGCTGCACGCGATCACCAAGGTGGCGCCCACCGGCATGCAGAACAGCCACGGCTCGCGCGCCTATGCGAGCTACGTGCTGGCCGAGAAGGGAGACCAGCAACCGCGCTCGCTGGTGCAGGCCTTCTTGAAACCGGTGAGGCCGCGCGACGACGACGGCGACATGCTGGAACAGGCCGTCGCCGCGGTCGAGCGGCGTTGCCGAAACTTCGACAGCGTCTATGGCGCCTGCGCCGGCCAGCGCCGACGGCTCGACGTGGAGAACCCCGATCGCAGCGTCAAACCCGATGACCCGCTCGGGCCGATCGGCAACCTCGACGAGCTGGTGGCCTTCGCACAAGCGGACTGACGGGCATGGACTACCTCGTCTTCCAGCTGCAGGCGCCATTGGCGGCCTGGGGCGAGCCGGCCGTGGGCGAGTACCGCGGCAGCGCCAGTCATCCCGGCGAGTCGGCCCTGCTAGGGCTGCTCGGCGCGGCGCTCGGCGTGATGCGCAGCGATGAGAGCACGCTGCAGGCGTTGCAGTCGGGCTACCTGTTCGCCGTCGGAGTGCAGAGCAGCGGCAAGCTGCTGCGCGACTACCACACGGCGCAAGTACCCGGGCGCAGCACGCTCAAGGGCCGGCCACACGCCACGCGCGCCGACGAGTTGGCGGTGCCGCGGCATGAACTGAACACCATCCTGTCCGCCCGTGACTACCGCCAGGACGACGCGGCCTGCCTCGTGGCCGTGCAGGCGCGCGCCGGCGCGCCGCACGCTCTGAGTGCATTGGCCGACGCGCTGCGCGCCCCGCGCTTCGTGCTCTACCTCGGCCGCAAGGCCTGCCCGCTGGCGGCGCCGTTGTGGCCGCAGGTCGTCTCGAGCGACTCGGTGTTGGCCGCATTCGGGCACTACCGCGCGTCGATCGAAGCGCGCGTCGCACCGCATGCCGACCGCCGGGGGCGACCGCCCGTGCCGTTGCCTGTGCGCAGCCTGAGTTGGAGCGACGGCATCGAAGCCGGCGCCGCGGTGCAGCTCAGCGCGCCGCGCAAGGACCGTGTGATCCGGCGCAGCCACTGGCAGTTCGGCGACCGCCTGGAGCACAGTGCCACTTTGGCCGGGGAGGCGTGACCATGCATTTCAGCCTGATCCAGCCGCTGCCGCAGCGCGAGCGTGAAGCCGCGTACGAACGTTCCCGCGGCGCCTACGCGGATCATCAATGGCTGTGGCATCGCTTTTTTCCAGCGCCGCGCGGCACGCCGCGCGACTTTCTATTTCGCCGGCTCGACGGCGGCGTCGCCGCACGCTTCTACACCGTCTCCACGCGCCCGCCGCAGAGCGATGTGCCGGGCTGGGAGGTGAAGCCGAAAGCGTACGAACCGAGGGTGAGCGCAGGCGAGCGCCTGCGCTTCGACCTGAGGGCGAACCCGGTCGTGAGCCGTCGAGGCGAGCCACTGCTCAACCCCGATGGCGCGCCGAAACTGCGGCCGTCGGCCAAGCGCGCTGGTTCGGCCAGACACAGCGTCGTTCGGCATGATGTCGTGATGGATGCCAAGAAGCACCTGTTGGCCGAGCGTGGATTGACGCGTTGGGGCGATTGGAACGACGCCGACAAGCCGCCCTTGTACGAGCTGGTCCGCCAGGCTTGTGTCCGATGGCTGATCGACGCAGGCCGCGAGCGCGGCTTCGAGGTGGACGAACCGAGCTTGAGCGTCGACGCCTATACGCAGCACCGTGGCAAAGGCGAGAAGCTGCGCTTCAGCAGCGTGGACTTCACCGGCGAGTTGACGGTACTCGACGCAGGCCGGTTCGGCACCGCGTTGACCCAGGGCATAGGCCACGCCAAGGCCTTTGGCTGCGGACTGCTGCTGGTCCGCCCCTTGGGCTAAGCTTTGGCCCGTACTGCGAGCGCACCGGAGATCCAGCATGCACACCCTCACCATCGAAGATCTGGAGCGTGACCCCAAGCGCCTGCTCGACGACGCCCAACGCGGTGAGTTCAACATCGTGACGCGTCGTGGCGCGCCGATCATGCTGGCCGTGCCGTTGGGTCCCGGGCACGCTTCGCCCCAAGTGCAGCTCGAGATTGCGGCCACCCTCTACGATCGAGAGCAGATCAGCCTGGGCACCGCCGCCCGCATGGCAGGACTGTCGTACAGCGAAATGATCGACGCGCTAGGCCGGCGCGGCATCGCCACCATCCGCCTGAAGCCCGGCGAGCTGGAGCACGAGCTTGCCGACTTCGACCGCTAGCCTGGTCGTCAGCGATGCCGGACCGCTGATCGCACTGGGCAGGTTGGACCTGCTGTCACTGCTGCCGGCGCTGTACCGCCAGGTCCGGGTGCCGCATGAGGTGTTGAACGAGTGCCTGGCGCGCCCCGCGCAGGATGACACCCAGCGCATCGTGGCTGCGGTTCGCTCGGGGTGGTTGTTGGCGTGCAGCGCCGAACGGATCGACGCGCCAGAGTTGGACCTTGGCGAACGCGCCGCAATCGGCCTGGCCTCGAGATCGGCGCCCGGTTACTGGTCGATGACCGATCTGCCCGTGCCTACGCGCAGGCTCATGGCCTGGTCGTTGTCGGCACACTGGGCGTGCTGGTGCAGGCCAGGCGACGAGGCCATGGGGTCGCGATCGCCCCGTTGATCGAGCGCCTGCGCGCCAGTGGCCAGCGATTGAGTCATGCCGCCGTGGCCGATGCCTTGAAGATGGCGGGCGAGTCGCCCCCATGACCGACCCACTGCCCCCGCTCAAACCCATCCCGATCAAGGAGCGCGTCTCGGTCGTCTTCGTCGAGCGCGGCGAGGTCGACGTGCTCGACGGCGCCTTCGTGGTGGTCGACGTCACCGGCATCCGCACCCACATCCCGGTGGGCGGCGTGGCCTGCATCATGCTCGAGCCCGGCACGCGCTTGTCGCACCGCGCGGCCGCGCTGGCCGCGCGCGTGGGCACGCTGCTGGTGTGGGTGGGCGAGGCGGGCGTACGGCTGTACGCGTCGGGACAACCCGGCGGCGCGCGCTCCGACCGGCTGCTCTACCAGGCCCGGCTGGCCCTGGACGATGCCCTGCGGCTGAAGGTGGTGCGCAAGATGTACGCCGTTCGCTTTGGCGAGGAGTCACCGGCGCGGCGCAGCGTCGATCAATTGCGCGGCATCGAGGGCGCGCGGGTGCGCCGCACCTACCAGTTGCTGGCGCAGCAGTTCGGCGTGCAATGGTCGGGGCGCGACTACGACGCCGAGAACTGGGACAGCGCCGATCTGCCCAACCGTTGCCTGTCGGCCGCCACCGCGTGCCTTTATGGCGTCACCGAGGCGGCGGTACTGGCGGCGGGCTACGCGCCCGCGGTCGGCTTCATCCACACCGGCAAGCCGCTGTCGTTCGTCTACGACATCGCCGACATCTACAAGTTCGAGACGGTGGTGCCGGTGGCGTTCAAGGTGGCGGCGTCCAACCCTGCCGGCAACCCCGAGCGCGCGGTGCGGCTGGGCTGCCGCGATGTCTTCAGGCAGACCAAGCTGCTCGACCGCATCGTCCCGGACATCGAGGACATCCTCGCGGCCGGCGAGATCACGCGCCCAGAGGCGCCTGCCGATGCCATCGGCCCGGCGCTGCCCAACCCCGAGCGCCTGGGCGATGCTGGTCATCGTGCTTGAGAACGCGCCGCCGCGCCTGCGCGGGCGGCTGGCGGTGTGGCTGCTCGAGGTGCGCGCCGGCGTCTACGTCGGCAACTACGGCAAGCGCGTGCGCGAGCACATCTGGGGGCAGGTGGAACAAGGCCTCGAAGAAGGCAACGCCGTACTGGTATGGCGCAGCCCGGCCGAGGCCGGCTACGAGTTCAAGACCTTGGGCAAGAATAGGCGCATGCCGGCCGACTACGATGGCGTGCAGTTGGTCAGTTTTCACCCACCGGCGGCGACCGACGATGCTCTTTGAAAACGTGCGATTCTCGAGCCGCAGGAATCGGTAAAAAGTCCGACACCGAAAATGTGCAGTCAAATCAATGAGATGGAAGTAGTGTGTTCCCC
>JBBIPS010000088.1:0-10150 GCA_037442725.1 Burkholderiales bacterium
GCGCGCACGCGCGCCAGGTCGACCTGCGCGCCGACGATGCGGCCGATCTCGCGCACCCGCGCGCTGGCATCGTCGACCTCGGCGCATGGCATCAGCCCGAGGTGCCGCTCGGCCACCGCCAGGCGCTCGTCCTCGGCCACCGCGCCGAGCACCGGCACGTCGGTGTAGTGCTCGATCACCGCACGCAGCTTGGCCTCGTGGCGCGCGCCGCCGAGGCGGTTCAGGATCACGCCGCCGATCGTGATCCCGCGGTCGAAGGCCTGGTAGCCCAGGATCAGCGGCGCGATGCCGCGCGTCATGCCGCGCGCATCGATCACGAGCAGCACCGGCAGGCCCAGCCGCGCGGCGAGCGCGGCGTTGCTGTTGCTGCCGTCCAGCGCCAGCCCGTCGTACAGGCCCTTGTTGCCCTCGATGAGCGCCAGCTCGGCGCCACGCAGGCCGGCCTGGAAGCAGCGCTCGAGCGCCGCATCGTCCATCAGGTAGGCATCGAGGTTGACGCAGGGCCGGCCCGCGGCGCGCGTCAGCCACATCGGATCGATGTAGTCGGGGCCCTTCTTGAACGGCTGCACCACGCTGCCGGCGCCCGCCAGTGCCGCGCACAGCCCGACCGCGACCGTGGTCTTGCCGGAGGACTTGTGCGCCGCGGAGACGAGCAGGCGATCCATCGTCGATGCGTCAATGCGCCGCGCCGATCTCGTCGTGCGGCATGAAGTCGAGCACGTGCACGCCGACCGTCGTGACCAGCAGCGCCGCGCCGAGCCCGCCGACGCCGAGCAGCAACTCGGGCAGCGACGGCAGGTACGGCGTCACCGCGCCATCGCCGAAGCTGCTGCGGACCAGGTGGCCGGGGAAGATCTCGAGCGGAAACGCCTGCCCGCCGACGATGAAGACGAGCAGCCAGGCGAAGGCGCCCAGCACCACCAGCGCCGCCGCCAGCAGCGTCCCGCGCTCGCCGCCGAGCCGCGGGCTGAACAGCAGGGCCATCGGCACGATCGAGCCGACGACCACGTAGCCGATCCAGAACAGCAGCGCGTAGCTCGCGCCACCGCCGCGGCCGAGCAGGATGAACGACTCGAACGCCCCCTGGCGCGCGAAGTACAGATTGGTCATGTGATAGACCAGCACCAGGTACAGCGAGGCGGCGACGAAGACGCCGAGCAGCCGCGCCAGCCGACGCTGCGTCTCGGCCGGCAACTGCCGGCCCGCCGACGCGTAGAGCGCCGACTGCGCGAACAGGAACACCGCCAGCCCCCAGCCGAACGACATGACGATGAACAGCGGCGCCAGCAGCGCCGACTGGTAGGCCTGGCGCGCGACGAGGAAGCCGAAGATCGACCCGGTGCCGGTAGTCAGCACGAAGCGCCACACCAGCACTGCCACACCGGCGGGCTTCGCGTAGACGTTCATGCGGCGCTCGAACATCGTCCACAGGTAGACGACGACGATGCCGGTCATGCCCGAATACAGGAACACGTTCCAGGCGAACACCGAGGTGAAGTTGTAGTGCGTGGCGGCGACGATGACGCGCTCGGGGCGACCGAGATCGAGCATCAGCACCATCAACCCGCCGGCCAGCAGCGCCAGGCACAGCAGCCCCGACAACGGCGCGCGTGACTTGTACGCGGGCTGGCCGAACACCGAGCCGATCGACGCGACATTGAGCACGCCCGAGGCGGCGACGATCATGAAGATCGCGAACACGTGGGGCAGGCCCCACACCACATGGTTGTTCATGCCGGTGACGATGTGCCCGTGCTCCTCCATGTACAGCGCCGCGGCCGCGCCGACGGTGGTGACCAGCCCCGCCAGCACGGCGAGCAGCCAGAAGTTGCGGGATTGCGCTGAAGTGTTCATCGCCTAGAGCCCGTGATAGCGCACGCCCGGATCGAGCTTCAGGTCGGCGCGCAACTGCGTGCTCTGGATCTCGCGCACGCGCTGCGCGATCTCGCTCGCCGGATCGTTCAGATCGCCGAAGACGATGGCACCGTGCCCGGCCTGGCTGCAGGCGTCGGCGCAGGCAGTCGTCTTGTTGCCCTTGTCGAGGCGGTGCACGCACAGCGTGCAGGCCTCGACGGTGCCCTTGCCGCGCGGAATATCCGGCTTCTGGTCGGCCAGCGGCTCATGCACGAACGAGCGCGCCTGGTACGGGCAGGCCATCACGCAGTAGCGGCAACCGATGCAGATGTGGCGGTCGACCAGCACGATGCCGTCGGCGCGCTTGAACGACGCGCCGGTGGGGCAGACGTCGACGCACGGCGGCTCGGCACAGTGCTGACACATCACCGGCAGCGAGCTGACGCGCCCGCTGGCACGTTCGGTGAGCTCGACCTTGCGGATCCACTGCGAGTCGGTGGCGCGCGTGCCCCCGGACAGGCCGTTCTCGGTGTTGCAGGCGCTGACGCAGTCGGTGCAGCCGCTGTCGCACTTCGTCGTGTCGATCAGCAGGCCCCAGCGCACCTTCGGATTCGCGCCGGTCGACGCCTGCGGCGCGGCGGCCTGCGCCAGTTCGATCAGGTGGATGCCAGGGGCGAGCAGCACGCCGGCAGCGCCCGCCGCTGCGACGCCGAGAAAGGCGCGTCGGCCGGAGGCTGCCGGCTTGCGCTCGACGCTGTTCATCTCGGCCCCTGCTGCGCCACGCGCTGCGGCTTGCTGGCGTGGCACTCGAAGCAGTCGATCGTCACCGCCGCATAGCTGTGGCAGCTGACGCAGAAGTCGGTCCCGGCCGTGGCGACGCTGCCGGTCCTGCGGCTGGCATGGCAGGCGATGCAGTCCTTCAGGCTGTACTTGCCGGTCCGCACGCCGCCACGCACGGTGTCGTCGCGCTGATGCCTGAGCAGGTTCATGTGGTTGCGGCGCATGAAGGCCGGATCGGCGACGCACTGCGTGCCCTGCGTCGCCGCCTCGACCGCCGGCCGCGGCGTGCGGCCCGGCGCATCGGCGGCGACGGCGTGGCTGGCCAGCACCGCGCCGGCCAGGCCGATGAGCACGAGCCCGCGCCGCATCGCTGCTACTCCCCGAGCCCCATCTGGATGTAGCCGGTCGGGCAGACATCCTTGCAGATATGGCAGCCGATGCACTTGTCGTAGTCGGTGTCGACGTAGCGGCCGGTCGTCGACTTCGACTTGGGCACCTTGAACACCGCCGTCTGCGGGCAGTAGACGACGCAGTTGTCGCACTCGAAACACAACCCGCAACTCATGCAGCGCCTGGCCTCGGCCTGCGCCTGCGCCTCGAGCAGCGGCAGCATGCGCTCCTCGAAGTTGTTCAGCGCCTCGGCGGCGGTCAGGGTGACGACCTTGCGCTTGTTGCGCGGCGTGTAGTTGAAGTGGCCGAGGAACAACTCGGTGTGCGGGATGATGTAGCGGTCCGAGCGGTTGTCGAAGTTGTGGATCGCGCCCGGGCTCGCATCGGTGCCCCAGGTCGGCTGCTCGATCGGGGTGAGCTTCAATCCCTTCTCGACCAGCTTGCGCGTCAGGTCGAAGCCGTGCACGTCGATCTTCGGCCGCTTGTCGAGCGGCTCGCCGCGCAGCGCGCGGTCGATGCCGTCGGCGGCGATGGCACCGTGGCCGATCGCGGTGGTCAGCAGGTGCGGGCGCACCACGTCGCCGCCGACGAACATCCTGTCCTGCCCTTGCACCTGGTAGTTCTTGTCGGCGGCGATCGCGCCCTTGCCGTTGTCCAGCACCTCGAGGCCGCTGAAGTCGACCGCCTGGCCGATCGCCGAGACGATCAGGTCGGCGGCGATGTCTTCCTCGGTGCCCGCGATCGTCTTGATGTCGATCCGGCCGCCGACGATCCTGGCCTCGCAGCGCATCACGCGCAGCGCGGTGGCGCGGCCGTCGGCACCGCGCAGCACCGCCACCGGCGCCATGCCGCCGCGGATCGCGATGCCCTCGGCCAGCGCATGCTCGACCTCGTGCTTGCCGGCCTGCATCTTGTCGACCGCGAAGATCGAGGTCAGCGTGACCTCGGCCCCCTGGCGTGCCGACAGCCGCGCCGCGTCGTGCGCGGCGAAGCCGCCGATGACGTTCTCGGGACGGTCGGACTCGTGCACCTGCTCGATGTGGCCGAGCCGGCGCGCCACCGTGGCGACGTCGATCGACGTGTCGCCGCCGCCGACCACGACGACGCGCTTGCCGACGTGCTGCATGCGGCCGTCGTTGAATGCCTTCAGGAACGCGGTGGCCGTGACGCAGTTGGGCGCGTCGCCGCCGTCGACCGGCAGCGGCCGGCCGCTCTGCGCGCCCAGACCGAGGAAGACGGCGTCGAAATCGCGCTTGATCTGGTCGAGCGTGACGTCGGTGCCGATGCGGCAAGCCATGCGCGTGGCCACGCCGAGGTCGAGGATGCGCTGGATCTCGGCGTCGAGCACGGCGCGCGGCGTGCGGAATCCCGGGATGCCGTAGCGCATCATTCCGCCCAGCTCGGCACGCTCGTCGAAGATCGTCACCGCATGACCTTTGAGCGCCAACTGGTAGGCCGCCGACAGGCCGGCCGGGCCGCCACCGACCACCGCCACTTTCTTGCCAGTCGAGGTTGTGGGCTTGACGAAGGCGAGCTTGTGCTCGATCGCCCATTCGCCGAGAAAGTGCTCGACCGAATTGATGCCGACGAAGTCCTCGACCTGGTTGCGGTTGCAGCCCGACTCGCACGGTGCCGGGCAGACCCGCCCCATCACCGAGGGGAATGGGTTGGCCTCGGTCAGGCGGCGCCAGGCGTATTCCTGCCACGGCACGCCGGCAGGCGGCTTCTCGATGCCACGCGCGATGTTGAGGTAGCTGCGGATGTCCTCGCCCGACGGGCACGAGCCCTGGCACGGCGGCGTGCTCTGGATGTAGGTCGGGCACTTGTACGAATGGTCGGCGTCGAAGATTTCCTGCTGCCAGGCGCGCGGCCTGGCGTCGCCGTCCTGGTAGCGGCGGAAGGTCAGCGGCTGCGCCGTCGTCGAATCGGTGGCTGTCGACATGGGGTTTCCTCTTGTCTTGCGGTGGTGGCGCGTCGCGGCCTACCGGACCGGCGCGACGACACCCGGGGCCGTGGGCAGGGACGGCTCGCAGATCGGGTCGGCGCTGCCGGTCGTCGTCTCGCGCCTGAAGTGCTTCTCGAAGGCCATCCCGACCCGTCCGGCCCGCCCGCCCTTGCTGAACCCGCCGCAGACCAGCGGCCCCGGGTCGTCCAGGAATTCCTGGTGCTGCGCGCGCAAGGTCCCGGCGTGGCCCACGGTGCGGATCGAACGGGTGCGGCCGCCCAGCGGTCCCGCGCCCGGCACCTTGTCGACGCCGAGCCTGGGGCCGGCGGTGATGACCCGACGGGCGCAGGCCGGCGTGTCGCCGATGCCGGCGTCCATGACGACGATGTGGGCCATGTCCCCTCTCCAGCTCCGGGGTTATTTCGGCGCGCCGAGCCGGATCGACTTGCTGACGAGCTGGTGCACGCCGCCGACCATGCTCATGTCGAAACCGTAGTACGGCAGCACCTTGGTGAATTGCGCCTTGCAGATGGCGCAGATGGTGGCCATGAAGTTCACGCCGTGCG
Organism: Burkholderiales bacterium; assembly: GCA_037442725.1. Classification (GTDB taxonomy): domain Bacteria; phylum Pseudomonadota; class Gammaproteobacteria; order Burkholderiales; family Burkholderiaceae_C; genus Pseudaquabacterium. The sequence continues at coordinate 5,536 of JBBIPS010000088.1, forward strand.
CGTCGACGACGTCCTTCAACGCCTGCATGCGCGGCAGCGCGCCTTTGACGCGCAGCTCGATCAGGTCGTCGGTGAGCAGCCCGCCGCCGCCGCCGCAGCAGAAGGTGGCCTCGTTGATCGTTTCCGGCGCCATGTCGTAGAAGTTGTTGGCCACCGCCTTGATGATCTCGCGCGGGATCAGGAACTGCCCGCCCGGCATCGAGCCCATGCCCGAGCCGCGCGCGACGTTGCACGAATCGTGGAAGGTGATGATGCGGTCGTCGTTCTTCTCCTTGTCGAACTGCAGCGCGCCGCGCCGGATCAGGTCGTAGGTGAACTCGCAGATGTGCATCGGCTGCTTGTAGCGGCCGTCGAGCTGGTTCTGCAGTTCGATCGCGTACGGGTCCTTGCCACCGGCGCCGATGCCGACCAGCGTGTTCCAGAAGCTGTAGGCCACGCGCCAGGCGTGGCCGCACTCGCCGACGACGATGCGCTTGACGCCGAGCTCGAGTGCCGCCTCGCGCACGCGCAGCGCGATCTTGCGCAACTGCTCGTAGTTGCCGATGAACATGCCGAAGTTGCCGGCCTCGCTGGCCTTGGCCGACATCGTCCAGCCGACGCCGGCGGCGTGGAACACCTTGGCGTAGCCGATCAGGCTCTCGACATGCGGCTCGGAGAAGAAGTCGGCCGACGGCGTGACGAGCAGCACGTCGGCGCCCTTGACGTCGAGCGGGAAGCGCACGTCCAGGCCGGTCTCGTCCCTGGTGTCTTCCTCGAGCCCGGACAGCGTATCGGCCAGCGCCGGCCCGGGGATGCCCAGGTTGTTGCCGATGCGGTGCACCTTGCCGATGATCTCGTTGGCGTACTTCTGACCCAGGCCGACCGAATCCATGATCTCGCGCGCCGCCATCGTCACCTCGGCGGTGTCGATGCCGTAGGGGCAGAAGACCGAGCAGCGCCGGCACTCCGAGCACTGGTTGTAGTAGCTCCACCACTGGTCGAGCACGTCCTTGGTCAGGTCGACCGCGCCGACCAGCCTGGGGAAGTGCTTGCCGGCAAAGGTGAAGTAGCGCCGGTAGACGCCGCGCATCAGGTCCTGGCGCGCCACCGGCATGTTCTTCGGGTCGCCGGTGCCCAGGAAGTAGTGGCACTTGTCCGAGCACGCGCCGCAGTGCACGCAGGCGTCCATGTAGACGCGCAGCGACCGGTACTTGCCGAGCAGCTCGCCCATCCGGCCCAGTGCGCGCTGCTCCCAGCCGTCGCCCAGTTCGCCGGGGAATCCGAGCGCGGTCTGCAGCGCCGGTGCGGCCACATACGGCTTGCTGTGCGCCATCGCGCCGTCGGCCACCAGCGGAATCACCGGATAGGGCCTGATCTCTGGCGTGACGAAGGCGGCGGTGGCCACGGCGCGAATCCCTGGGCGGTCTACTTCTTGTCGAGCGCGGCGGCCCAGGCGACGACGTGGCGCTGCTCGCGCGAGGTGTCGCTCTGGTTGCGCGTCGGGCTGAAGAACAGCCCCGGTGCGTGCAGCAGCTTGCTGACGGGGAAGACGATCATCAGCGCGGCCACCAGCGCCAGGTGCACCAGCAGCGCCGGGTCGGCCGGCAGCGGCTGGATGTCCAGGCGCATCAGCCCGAGCATGAAGGCCTTGACGGCGAGGATGTCGGTGCGCGCGACGAAGCGCATGGCCATCCCGGTTGCGCCGATGGCCAGCAGCAGCGCCAGGTGCAGGTGGTCCGACGGCGTCGAGATGTAGCGCACCCGGTCGACCAGGACGCGGCGCGCCCACAAGCCGCCCAGGCCGGCGACCATCGCGAATGCGGCGTAGGTGCCCAGCGGCTGCGCCCAGACGATCGGCGTCCACACCGGCTGCTGGAAGTAGCGCACATGGCGCAGCAGCACCAGCAGCAGCGCGCCGTGGAACATCCAGCCGAAGATCCAGGTCCACTTGCTGGCCCTGAACAGGCTCTCGAAAAACACCACCTCGCGCGTCAGGCGCAGCGCGACGCCGGTGGTCGTCCTCGGCGCCGGTGTGGTCGGGATCTTCAGCGGCGCGGGCGTGCCCGCATAGCTCGCGACCTTGCGCGCCAGGCCGACCACGAAGATCGCCGTGGCGGCATAGAACAGCGCGGCGTAGGCGATGGACACGGCGGACATGGCCAACCCGGGTTCAGCGGTGCGTGGGGTCGTCGGGATGGCGCCGCGAGCGTGCCGAGCTTGCGTCGGGCAGCGCCGTACCCCCGTACGGCGAGCAACGCAGACGCAGGATCGGCGCGCGCCGCAGCAAGCTCGGCGTACTCACACGCAGCCTGTCGGCTTGGGCAGACCGGCGATCTTGCAGGCCTGCTTGGCCGGCCCGTACGGGAACAGCTCGTAGAGGTATTTGCTGTTGCCCTTCTCCGGCCCGAGCTGCTTGCCGATGGCCTTGGTCAGCACGCGCACCGCGGGCGCGATCTGGTACTCGTTGTAGTAGTCGCGCAGGAAGTTGACCACTTCCCAGTGGTTCGGCGTCATCTCGACGTTCTCGGTCTTGGCGATGACCTTGCCGACCTCCTCGTTCCAGTCGGCCAGGTTGACGAGATAGCCCTCTTCGTCGGTTTCGTAGGTGGTGCCGTTGACTTCGATGCCCATGGGGGTCTCCTGTGTGGGTGGGGTACGGCCGGCCGGCTCGTGTCTCAGAGCCAGGACTGGTTGTTCGCATGCCCGGTGACGAGGTCGACGAAGCCGGCGTAGTCGACCGCCGTCACGCCGTCGACGAGCCTGCCGGTCATGCCGCGCGCCTCGACGTCGGGCTGCAGGACGTAGACCTTCAATGCCCCGACGGCGCTGGCGATTCCCGAGACGGCCGCCGCGCTCGCGGTGGCCGCGTAGACGGCGTCCTCAGTCAGCAGCAGGGCGTGACCCGGCCTGGCCAGGCGCAGGCAGCTGCGCAGCGAATGCGTCTGCGCGTGCGACTTGTTGACGATGTGCAGCATGGAGGGTGTCTCGCCGGGCTCTAGAACGACAGGACCACGTCCTGCGCGGCCATCAGGTCGGCCATCTCGGCGCTCGACAGCACCTCGACCGGCACCAGCAGGTCGGCCTCGGTCAGGCCGCGCTCCTGCATCGATTCGCGCTCGACGTAGAGCTTCTCGACGTCGTAGCCCTCGAGCGCGCGATAGGTCGGCGAGTAGTTCTTGACGCCGATGGCCTTGCTGTTCTGGCCCTTGACGAGTTCGTACACGCCGTCGTCGATGAAGACCAGGCTCACGTCCTGGTCGAAGGTGGCGGTGATCAGCACCACCTCGAGGCTCTCGAGCGCGTAGATCGTGCCGTAGGGCGGCTTGCGGTTGACGAACATGAACTTCTTCATCGCACGTTCCCGCTCAATCGCCGAAGGTGACCATGCGGTCGGCCTTGATGCCGCTGTCGACCAGCTGGCCGAGCCCCGAGATGCGGAAGCCCGGCGCCAGCACCTCGTCCTTGATGCCGCGGCGCAGCGCCGCGGCCACGCAGACGACCAGGTCGACGCCGTGCTCGGCCTTCAGCGCCGACCAGCGGTTGACGATGTGGCGGTCGTCCTGCGGCGGCTCGGTCAGGCGCGTCGCGTTGTAGACGCCGTCGTGATAGAAGAACACGCGCTGGATCTCGTGCCCCTTGGCGATCGCCGCCACGGCGAACTGGTACGCCGTGTCGCTGGCCTGGTGCGTGTACGGCCCCTCTCCGACGAGCATGCCGATCTTCATGTCGGGCCCGGATCAGAAGCGGATGTGGGTCGACGCGTTCAGGCTGGCACGTGAACCGCGCCAATCGTCGATCAGGTACTTGGTGAAAGGCAGGTCGCACTTCTCGAAGAAACGTGGCCAGCCGATGCGCTCGACCCAGTCGGACAGGCGCTCCCACGAACGCGCGTCGGCCTTGTAGGTGTACAGGATCTTCTTGACGATGGCCGACACCTCGGGCCAGCGCGGCGGGTTGTTCGGCAGCCCGGTGGCGACCATCTTCATGAAGGTCGGCTTGCCGCGCGCGTTCGAGTTCTTGCCGCCGACCCAGATCGCCAGCTTGGAGTGGTCCGGGTCGTTGATCTGCATCGGCGGGCACGGCGGGTAGCAGGCGCCGCAGCAGATGCACTTCTTCTCGTCGACCTCGAGCGAAGGCTTGCCGTTGACCAGCGCCGGGCGGATCGCCGCCACCGGGCAGCGCGCCACGACCGCCGGGCGCTCGCAGACGTTGGCCACCAGGTCGTGGTTGATCTTGGGCGGCTTGGTGTGCTGCATGATGATCGCGATGTCGGCCTGACCGCCGCAGTTGATCTCGCAGCACGAAGTGGACAGGTGCACGCGGTTGGGCATGTCCTCCCGGATGAACTCGGGATAGAGCTCGTCCATCAGCGCCTTGACCGCACCCGAGGCGTCGGTGCCGGGGATGTCGCAGTGCAGCCAGCCCTGCGTGTGGGCGATCATCGACACCGAGTTGCCGGTGCCGCCGACCGGGAAGCCGCTGCGGGTGAGCGACTCGATCAGCGGCGCGACCTTGTCCGGGTCGCTGACCATGAACTCGATGTTCGAGCGGATCGTGAAGCGCACATGGCCTTCGGCGTAGGTGTCGGCGATGTCGCAGAGCTTGCGGATCGTGTAGACGTCCATCTGCCGCTGCG
>JBBIPS010000089.1:0-10148 GCA_037442725.1 Burkholderiales bacterium
GCACAACGGCTTGCTGGCGCTGGCCTTGCAGCCGCAGAAGTAGACCGTCGTCGACTCGGCGGCGGTGTACTTCTGCGGCACGAACGGGCCGCCCTTGTGCGAGCCGTCGCAGAAGGGCTGGGTCTTGCTGTTGCCGCAGGCGCACCAGTAGTAGTCCTTGCCCGCTTCGACGGCGACGGCGTAGGGAGCTTTCTGGGCGACGGTGGGCTGGGTCATGGTGTCGTGTCTCCGGCTGGGGGTTGGGTGCAACGGCACCGATGTTGCCGTGCCCGCCCGCAGCGGACGCGCAGCGGCTTCGACTTCAGCGTTCAGCCAGGCTGAATCGCCTTCGCCGCGGGCGCCGGCCCGCCCGGCCCGGCGCGCATCTAGTCGGCGACGATCGGCCCGTACATGTCGGGCCGGCGGTCGCGGAAGAATTGCCAGGTGTTGCGCACTTCGCGGATGCGGTCCATGTCGAGATCGGCGACGACGAGTTCGTCCCGGTCACGCGAACCGACGACCAGCATCTGCCCGCGCGGGTCGCAGAAGTAGCTCTGGCCGTAGAACTCGCCGATGTTCCAGGGCGCCTCCATGCCGACGCGGTTGATCGCGGCGATGAAGTAGCCGTTGGCCACCGCGTGCGCGGGCTGCTCGAGCTTCCACAGGTACTCGGACAGCCCGGCCACCGTCGCCGACGGGTTGAAGACGATCTCGGCGCCGTTCAACCCGAGGCAGCGCGCGCCCTCGGGGAAGTGGCGGTCGTAGCAGATGTAGACGCCGATGCGCGCGAACGCCGTGTCGAAGCACGGGAAGCCGAGGTTGCCGGGGCGGAAGTAGAACTTCTCCCAGAAGCCCGGGGCGACGTGCGGGATGTGCGACTTGCGGTACTTGCCGAGGTACTTGCCGTCGGCGTCGATCACCGCGGCGGTGTTGTAGTAGACGCCCGAGATCTCCTCCTCGTAGACCGGCACGATCAGCACCATGCCGTACTGCCTGGCCACGTCCTGCATGCGCCTGATGGTCGGCCCGTCGGGGACCTTCTCGACCGCGTCGTACCAGCGCGTCTGCTGTTCGGCGCAGAAGTACGGGGTCGTGAAGATCTCCTGGAAGCACAGCATCTGCACGCCCTGGCGCGCCGCCTGCTCGACGTACTTCATCTGGTTGTCGAGGTTGGCCTGCTTGATCTTCTCGATCGGTCCGTTCACGTCGCCGACGTTGTGCGCCTGGATCAGTCCGCACTTGATGGTTCTTGGCATCTGTTCTCCTCGGTCAGGGGTGGTTGCGAGTCTGGTTCGTGGCCCGGCGTGGCAGCGGGCGCCGGGGGCTGTGGTCGGCGCGCCTGTCAGCGCGCCACCGCGCTGGGTGCGCTGGCCTGCGCGCGCTGCCGGTTGGCCGCGAAGTTGGGGCCGAAGGCGGCACGCTTGAGGTAGCGGCCGGCGCCCTGGCGCGCGCGCAGGTCGCCGCGCACGAACACCAGTTCGCCCTGGCTCACGGTGTGGCTGGGGATGCCGCGCACGGTGCGGCCCTCGAAGACGTTGAAGTCACCCAGGCTGTGCTGCGTCCGGGCCGAGATCGTCCGGCTGCCCTGCGGGTCCCAGACCACCAGGTCGGCATCGGCGCCGACCGACACGCTGCCCTTCTGCGGGTACAGGTTGAACAGCCGGGCCGCGTTGGCCGAGGTGATCGCGACGAACTCGCTCGGCGTCAGGCGCCCGCTGTTCACGCCGGCATCCCAGATCACTGCCATGCGTTCTTCGACGCCGCCGCAGCCGTTGGGGATCTTCGAGAAGTCGTCCTTGCCGGCGGCCTTCTGCGCGGCGCAGAAGGTGCAGTGGTCGGTGGCCGTGGTGTGCAGCTGGCCCGACTGCAGGCCGCGCCAAAGGAATTCCTGGTTCACCTTCGGGCGGAACGGCGGGCTCATCACGTGCGCCGCGGCGGTGGCGAAATCGGGGTGGCGGTAGACGCTGTCGTCGACCACCAGGTGGCCGGCCAGCACCTCGCCGTAGACGCGCTGGCCGCGCGCGCGCGCGCGGGCGATGGCCTCGGCGGCTTCGATGCACGAGACGTGGACGATGTAGATCGGCACCTCCATCACGTCGGCGATGGCGATGGCGCGGTTCACCGCCTCGCCCTCGACGATCGGCGGGCGCGACAGCGGATGGCCCTCGGGCCCGGTGATGCCCCTGGCCTTCAGCGCCGCCTGCAACTGGAACACCAGCTCGCCGTTCTCGGCGTGCACGGTGGGCATGGCGCCGAGTTCGAGCGCGCGGCGGAAGCTGTTCACCAGCGTCTCGTCGTCGGCCATGATGGCGCCCTTGTAGGCCATGAAGTGCTTGAAGCTGTTGACGCCTTCCTCGTTCACGAGCGTGCCCATGTCGCGGTGCACGCTGTCGTCCCACCAGGTCACCGCGACGTGGAAGCTGTAGTCGCTGGCCGCCTTCTCGGCCCAGCCGCGCCAGGTGTGGTAGGCCTCCATCAGCGGCTGCCTGGCGTTCGGGATCACGAAATCGATGATCGTGGTCGTGCCGCCGGCCAGCGCCGCCGCGGTGCCGCTGAAGAAGTCGTCACGCGTGACGGTGCCCATGAACGGCAGTTGCATGTGGGTGTGCGGGTCGATGCCGCCGGGCATCACATGGCAGCCGCCGGCGTCGACCACCTCGGCACCGGCGGGCGCGGCCAGGCCGGGGCCGACTGCGGCGATGCGGCCATCGACGCACAGCACGTCGGCGCGGAACTCACGGTCGGCATTGACGACGCTGCCGCCACGGATCAACAGAGGTTTCATCGCAGGCTCTCCACAGGGGTGTGAGAAGGGGGTTGTAGCGCAACGCGGGGCCGCAGCAAAGGGCCGGATCGGCGGGCGCGGTGGGCCTGGCCGCACCGGCGCGGCGGTTCAACCGGGCGCGGCCGTGCGCATCGGGTTGTTCGGGTGCGTGGTCCAGTCCGCCGGTGCCGCGCTCACCGCCTGCCCGCTGCGGCGGTCCACCTCGCCCGGCGCGAGCGTGCGCAGCGTGATGCACTCGGCAACGGGGCAGACGGTGACGCACAGGTTGCAGCCGACGCAGTCTTCCTCGCGCACCTCGAAGCGGCGCCGGCCGTCCCTGACCGCAGTGATGGCCTGGTGCGAGGTGTCCTCGCAGGCGATGTGGCAGCGTCCGCACTGGATGCATCGGTCCTGGTCGATCACCGCCTTGCTGACCGCGTTCAGGTTCAGGTATTGCCAGGCCGTGACGGTCTTCAACGCGCGGCCGCGCAGGTCCTCGATCGTCCCGAACCCCATCCGGTCCATGTAGTCGGCCAGGCCGTCGGCCATCTCCTGCACGATCCTGAAGCCGTAGACCATCGCCGCGGTGCAGACCTGGACGTTGCCGCAGCCCAGCGCGATGAAATCGAGCGCGTCGCGCCAGGTGCCGATGCCGCCGATGCCCGAGACGGGCAGGTCGGCGGTGTCGGGCGCGCGGCCGATCTCGGCCACCATCGCGAGCGCGATCGGCTTGACCGCCGGGCCGCAGTAGCCGCCGTGCGAGCCCATGCCGTCGGTGCTCGGGGTCATCGTCAGCGTGGCCGGGTCGACGCCCATGATCGAGTTGATGGTGTTGATCAGGCTCACCGCGTCGGCACCGCCGCGCCTGGCGGCCGCCGCGGGCCGGCGGATGTCGGTGATGTTGGGCGTGAGCTTGACGATCACCGGCAGGCGGGTGTAGTGCTTGCACCAGGCGGTGACCTGCTCGATGTATTCGGGTACCTGGCCGACCGCCGCGCCCATGCCGCGCTCGCTCATGCCGTGCGGGCAGCCGAAGTTGAGCTCGACGCCGTCGCATCCGGTGTCCTCCACCTGCGGCAGGATTGCCTTCCAGGCCTGCTCGGTGCACGGCACCATCAGCGAGACGACCAGCGCGCGCTGCGGCCAGTCGCGCTTGACCTGGCGGATCTCGCGCAGGTTGACCTGCAGCGGCCGGTCGGTGATCAGCTCGATGTTGTTGAAGCCGAGCATGCGTCGATCCGGCGTCAGCAGCGCACCGTAGCGCGGCCCGTTGACGTTGACGATCGGCGGCCCCTCCTCGCCCAGCGTCTTCCAGACCACGCCGCCCCAGCCGGCCTCGAAGGCGCGGTTGACGTTGTAGGCCTTGTCGGTCGGCGGCGCCGAGGCGAGCCAGAACGGGTTCGGACTCCTGATGCCGGCAAAGGTGGTGGCGAGGTCGGCCATGGTCGGGAACCCTCCGGTGTGCGCGCGTTCAGGCGCGCCGCAGTTCGGCGTCGATCGCCGCGGCAGCGCGCTTGCCGTCCTCGACCGCCTCGACGGTGAGGTCGCGGCCGCCCAGGCGGCAGTCGCCCCCGGCCCAGAGTCCGTCGACACCGGTGCGACCGTCGTCGTCGGCGACGATGCGCCCCGAGCGCAGCGCCAGGCCGGTGCCGGCGAGCAGCGTGTCGTCGAGCTTCTGGCCGATGGCCTTGAACACCGTGTCGGCCGCCAGCGTCTGGTGCTCACCGGTAGGCGCCAGCATGCCGTCCTGCAGACACTGGCGCGCGAAGCGCACCGCCAGCGCGTGGCCGCCGCTGCCGAGGATCGCGTCGGGCGCGAGCCAGTGGTGGATCGCCACGCCGCGCGTGCGCGCCCAGTCGCGCTCGGCCGGCGAGGCGCCCATCGCCTCGGGCCCGCGCCGGTAGACGATGTGAACGTCCTCGGCGCCGAGCAGCCTGGACTGCACCGCCGCGTCGATCGCCGTCATGCCGCCGCCGATGACGACGACGCGCCGTCCGATCGGCAGCGTCGATTTGTCGGCCTTCTGCAGCAGTTCGGCGATGAAGTCGACCGCGTCGCGCACGCCGGCCAGGTCCTCGCCGGCGATGCCCAGCGGGTGCGTGCGCGCCAGCCCGAGCGCCAGGTACACCGCGGCGAATTCGCGTCGCATCGATTGCAACTGCGCCGCGTCGCGCAGGCGCCAGCCGGTGCGCAGCGAGATGCGCCCGATCTGCAGCAGCCACTGCAGTTCGCGCTGCGCGAAGCCGCCGGCCGTCTTGTACGCGGCGAGCCCGTACTCGTTCAGGCCGCCGCCCTTGGCGCGCGCGTCATGGATCACCACCTCGTGGCCACGACGCGCCAGGCCGAACGCACAGGCCAGCCCGGCCGGCCCGGCACCGACGATCGCGATGCGCCTGCCGGTGGCGGCCGCGGCGGGCGCGAACAGATCGGTGACCGGGCGCTCCATCACCGCGTCGACGGCGTAGCGCTGCAGCCGGCCGATCTCGACCGGCTTGCCCTGCTGCGTCGTGCGCACGCAGGCCTGCTCGCACAGCACCTCGGTCGGGCAGACGCGCGCGCAGGTGCCGCCGAGCGGGTTGGCCTCGAGGATCGCGCGCGCCGCGCCGCGCAGGTTGCCGTCGGCGATGCGGCGGATGAAGCCCGGCACGTCGATGCCGGTCGGGCAGGCGTGCCGGCACGGTGCGTCGAAGCAGTACAGGCAGCGCTCGGCTTCGACCAGCGCCTGTGTGCGCGACAGAGGCGGCGCGGCGTCGGCGAAGTTCGCCTCGACCTGCGCCGCGCTGAGTCGTCCGGCCTTCACGTCGGGCGCGGCCTGGGCGACCGATGACGCGGATGAGGGCACCTGCGCAACTCCTCGCGCACCGGGCGCGACGGGTGGCCCGGGATCACCAGGAAGCTGACCGTTTGGTCAGGATTTCGGCCGATCTTACGCAACCTGCCGGCCCGCTGGCGACCCCGGACAAACCCCGTGACGCCGGGGGGCCGCGGCGCCGGTCGGGCGCGCTCTGCAGACGCGCGCCAGGTGGCGTGCGCTTGCATCGAAGACCGGCCGTCGGCACGTCGCCGGCTGCGCTCGTTGGCGTGCGACCGCCAGCGGGCGGCGTGCGCCTGCTGCGGCATGAGGCGCCCACGGCTTGCGCGCGTTCGTGTCGCATACGGCCAAGCGCGTAGGGTGGGCGAGCCTGCTCAAGTCCTGCGCGACGGGCTGTGCCCGCCACTGCCCCTCGACTTCGCTGAGTTGCCCGGCAGGCGCCCTGGGCCCGCCGGTCGAACGCCGCGCCGTGTCAGCGCGGCGCCGCCAGCCCCGCCACCGCCTGCAGCGCCGCCTCGCGTCCCTGCTCGACGATGCGCTGCTTCCACGCATCGGTATCGGTGTAGAACGCGTCGCGCATGCGGCGCTTGATCGCGTCGGCCTGCGCTGCGCCGACCTCGGGGTGGTTCTCGAGCCACTGGTCGGCGCGCAGCGCGTCGAGCACTTCCAGGACCGGCAGCGTGCCGTACTCGAGCGCGATGCCGGTGTACTCGGCCTGTGGGCACTCCTGGTACGCGGCCAGCCACATCAGTCCGGTCAGCAGCGCCGAGGTCGACGAGCCGTCGTAGATCGAGGTCACGCCGGGCCCCCACCAGGCGCGCGCGCGCGCCAGCGCGGCGGCGTCGTCGCGGCAGGCGAAGATGCGCTCGCCCACCCCGCTCGGGCCGAGCCCGGTGTGCAGGTCGATCCAGCCCAGGCGCTCGCAACGCCGGCCGTGGTCGCGCAACACATGGCGCAGCGTCTGATGGCTCCAGGTCGGGTCGTGGCCGCCGAAGAACAGGCCCTCGGGATGCTCGTACTGGCCGGCGGACATCGCCGTCTGCAGCGCCTTCATGCCGTGCTGCTCGACGTAACCCGCGAGCGCGGCCTGCACGTCGGCCGTCGGCGGCCAGTGCGCAGGCACCACCAGATGCGCGATCTCGTCGTAGGCCGGGTTGCGCGGCAGCGGCTGGCTGAAGTCCTGGAAGTTGCGGTTCAGGTCGACGTTCTCGTGCGTCGTGCGCCGCCACCAGGAGAAGCCGTACGGATTGAGCGCATGCAGGTACAGCACCGCGACGCCCGAGTCGTGCAGCGCGCGGCGCCAGTCGGGGTCGGCCAGCAGCCAGACCTGCAGGCCCGAGCCGCAGAAGCCCTCGACGCCGTGGCAGCCGCTCGAGATCAGCAGCAGCCGCCGCGCGTCGGCCGCGCCGTCGCGCGCCACGTCCAGCGCCAGCGTCTCGCCGTCGCGCCCGAGCAGCGGGTGGGTGTGACTTTCGACATCCAGGCCGGCGGCTTCGGCGGCAGCGAGGAAGCTGGCGCGCGCCTGGGCGTAGCTCTGGGCGAAGGATTCGGCGAAGTTCATTGGCGTGGCGATCCGGTGGGTGGAGTCAGCGCGGCGACGCGAGCCAGGCCTCGGCCAGCCGCACCCAGGCGGTGGCGCCGAGCGGGATCAGCGCGTCGTTGAAGTCGTAGCTCGGGTTGTGCAGCATGCACGGCCCCAGGCCGTGGCCGCCGTCGCGGTGCGCGCCGTCGCCGTTGCCGATCAGGAAGTAGCAGCCGGGCTTGTCGAGCAGGTAGTAGCTGAAGTCCTCGGCGCCCATGGTCGGCTCGAAGTCGAGTACGTTCTCGCTGCCCGCGACAGTGCCGAGAACGCGCCGCACGAAATCCGTCTCCGCCTCGTGGTTGATCGTGGGCGGATAGTTGCGGACGAAGTCGAACTCGCAGCCGCACTCGAAGGCCGCGGCGGTGGCCTCGGACATCGCCCGCATGCGGCGCTCGATCAGGTCGAGCACTTCGGTCGTGAAGGTGCGCACCGTGCCTTCGATGACGCAGTGCTCGGGGACGACGTTGGTGGCTTCGCCGGCATGGATCATCGTCACCGAGATCACGCCCGTGTCCAGGGGCCGCTTGTTGCGCGAGATGATGGTCTGCAGGCCCAGGACGAGCTGGCATGCCGCCGGCACCGGGTCGATGCCCAGGTTCGGCATCGCGCCGTGCGCGCCCTTGCCGCGCAGCGTGATCTTGAACTCGTTGCTCGACGCGAAGCACGGTCCGGCCCGGAGCGCGAACTGACCCACGGCCAGGCCCGGCCAGTTGTGCGCGCCGAAGATCGCCTCGACGGGGAAGCGCTCGAACAGGCCGTCCTTGATCATCTCGCGCGCGCCACCGCCGCCTTCTTCGGCGGGCTGGAAGATCAGGTAGACCTTGCCGTCGAAGTGGCGGTGCCGCGACAGGTGCCTGGCCGCCGCCAGCAGCATCGCGGTGTGGCCGTCGTGCCCGCAGGCGTGCATCTTGCCCGCGTGCCGGCTGGCGTGGGCGAAGCGGTTGCGCTCGGTGATCGGCAGTGCGTCGATGTCGGCGCGCAGCGCGACGGCGCGCGCCGAGCTGCCGTTCTCGACGATACCCACGACGCCGGTGGTGCCCAGTCCGCGGTGCACCGGGATGCCCCAGTCGGCGAGCGTGCGCGCGATCAGGTCGGAGGTGCGCTGTTCCTCGAAGCAGAGTTCGGGATGGGCGTGGATGTCGCGCCGCAGCGTGGCGATGGCCGCCGCCTGGGCCAGGATGGATTCGATCGGTTGCATGGCAGGCGGTCCTTCGCGCTGGAGCGGGGCAGTTTAAGCCGGGTGGACTCGCGCCGCACGCCGCGCTGTCGCTCAGCGCATCACCCGGCCGTTGGCGGTGAGCAGCGTCAACTCGACGAAGCGCGAGGCCATGTGGTCGCGCGGGCCGAAGTGGATCCGGAAGCCGTCGACATCGAAGCGCTGCAGGCTCTGCAGTGCGCCGATCAGCGCTTCGCGCCTGGCGCCGCGGCCGGCGCGGCGCAGGCCCTCGGTGAACACCTTGGCGGCCACGCCCACCGTGTTGCGCTCGACCAGGCCGATCGCGGCCAGCGCGCGCTGCACGCCGTCCAGGCCGGCCTGGCCGTAGGAGTCGTTCTGGCGCAACACGGCGATCCGCTTCAGCCCCAGGTTGACGAGTGGGTCCACGATCAACGCCGTCTCGTCGTCGTACGACGCCCGGACGTGGAACACCTGGCGGCTGAACGGATCGCGCAGCGCCTGGGCGCCGGTGAAGGGCCCGAAGAAGGGGATCCTGTGCTGGTTCATCAGCGGCAGCGCGGCCAGCGCGGTGGGCGTGCCGACGTAGCCGAACAGCGCGAAGACGTCCTCGGCGATCAGCCGCTCGGTGTTGGCCTTGCAGCGCGCGGGCTCGTAGCCGTCGTCGAGCAGTCGCAGCTCGATGCGTTGGCCAAAGACGCCGCCGTCGCGATTGACGGCATCGAAGTAGAGCCTGGCGCCGTGGTGCATCTGGATGTGGCAGTGCCCGGGCGCGCGGGCCGGCATCGGCAAGGGCGAGCCTGCGCGGCAACGGGCGGCGCGCGCCAGCCTGGCAACCCCGAGGCCGGGCTGTGCAATAGTTACCGCATGAACGCCAGCCCGGCCCCCCGCACCGTCCGCGGCGCCTGCCCGCACGATTGCCCCGACACCTGCGCGCTGAAGATCAGCGTCGAGGGCGGACGCGTCGTTCGCGTGCAAGGCGATCCCGCCCATCCGCCGACGCACGGCGCGCTGTGCACCAAGGTTTCGCGCTACGCCGAGCGCACCTACCACGCCGAGCGCGTGCTCAGGCCGCTCAAGCGCGTCGGCCGCAAGGGTGCCGGGCAGTTCGTCGAGGTGGGCTGGGACCAGGCGCTGGCCGACATCGCGGCGCGGCTGGCCGCCATCGCCGCGCGCGACGCCCAGGCCATCGTGCCGTACAGCTACGCCGGCACGATGGGGCTGCTGCAGGGCGAGAGCATGGACCGGCGCTTCTTCCACCGCCTGGGCGCCTCGCTGCTCGACCGCACCATCTGCTCGGCCGCCGGCGGCGCGGCGCTGGCCGCAACCTACGGCGGCAAGCTCGGCATGCACGTCGAGGACTATGCGCGCAGCCGACTGATCATCATCTGGGGCAGCAACTCGATCGCGTCGAACCTGCACTTCTGGACCTTCGCGCAGGCCGCCAAGCGCGCCGGCGCGCGACTCGTCTGCATCGACCCGCGCCGCACCGAGACCGCCGACAAGTGCCACCAGCACGTCGCCCTGCTGCCGGGCAGCGACGGCGCGCTGGCGCTCGGCCTGATGCACGAGCTGATCGTGCACGGACTGCTCGACGAGGACTACATCGCGCGCCATGTCGCCGGCTTCGACGCCTTGCGCGAGACGGCGCTGGCTTGGCCCGCGGCGCGCGCCGCGGCGGTGTGCGGCATCGAGCCCGCAGTGATCACGGCGCTGGCGCTTGAGTACGCCAACGCGCGGCCGGCGGCGATCCGGCTGAACTACGGCATGCAGCGCGTGCACGGCGGCGGCAGCGCGGTGCGGCTGATCGCGCTGCTGCCGTGCCTGGTCGGCGCCT
>JBBIPS010000090.1:0-9901 GCA_037442725.1 Burkholderiales bacterium
GCCGCTGCCGACATCGAAGCCCGCGTCAAGCAGATCCGCATCCAGATCGAGGAAGCCACCAGCGACTACGACCGCGAGAAGCTGCAAGAGCGCGTGGCCAAGCTGGCCGGCGGCGTGGCCGTCATCAAGGTCGGTGCCGCCACCGAAGTCGAGATGAAGGAAAAGAAGGCCCGCGTCGAAGACGCGCTGCACGCCACCCGTGCCGCCGTCGAAGAAGGCATCGTGGCCGGTGGTGGTGTCGCGCTGCTGCGCGCCCGCGCTGCCGTGGGCGCCATCAAGGGCGACAACCACGACCAGGACGCCGGCATCAAGATCGTGATGCGCGCCATCGAGCAGCCGCTGCGCGAGATCGTCGCCAACGCCGGCGACGAGCCGAGCGTGGTCATCAACAAGGTGCTCGAAGGCAAGGGCAACTTCGGCTTCAATGCCGCCAACGGCACCTATGGCGACATGATCCAGATGGGCATCCTCGACCCGACCAAGGTCACCCGCACGGCGCTGCAGAACGCCGCGTCGGTGGCCGGGCTGATGCTGACCACCGAGTGCATGGTGGCCGAGTCGCCGAAGGAAGAAGCGGCCGCCGGCGGCATGCCCGCAGGCATGGGCGGCATGGGTGGAATGGGCGGCATGGGCGGCATGGACATGTAAGCCCGATTCCGGGCCGGCGCGCTCGTGCTGGCCCGGACTGCCTGCCCGCGCCGCAGTGCCGCCGCAGTGCGGCTGCGCGGCGCGCAGCGGACGGGTCGACGACGACAGGCCACCTTCGGGTGGCCTGTTTCGCTTCGTCGCGGCACATCCGGCGCGGCGACCCGGGCCCCGCCGCAAAGGCGACCTTCCGGCGGCCACCGGCGAGCATCGATAATCGGCTGTCCACCGCCCCGCCCACGATGACCCATCGCACCTCGTTGCTCGAGTTCGTCGAAGACGAATTGCTGCGTGCCCCGCTGACCTTCGACCAGGTCATCGACGCCGTGCACGAGCATTGGCGTCAGACCCTTTCCGTGCAGGGCCGCCAGGGCAACGACGCGGCCCACGTGCTGCAGTTGCGCCGCGCCGAGCTGGTCGACGTCGCCGTGCAATCGTTGCAAGCCCAGGTGCAGGCCGAGCTGTCGCAGCAACCTCCCGCCGGCGCGCGCAGCCGCGTCGGCGCCGACGCCGGCGGACGCACCGGCGCGACGGCCACACCTGCCGCGCCACGGCTCGAGTTGTCGTTGATCGACGAGGATGCGGTGGCCGCCGACATCGAGATCTCGCGCGCCGTCGAAGCGATCAAGGCGCAGGCCGAGTTCGAGCTGCGCGAGCTGCAGTCCTTCACATCGGCGATGGTGGGCGATGTCAACGTCGCGCGCGACACCAATCCGTTTCGGCCCGAGGCCTACGTGCGCGCCTTGTGGGAAGGCGTGCGCACGCTGCCGCTGTCGCTGGCGATCCAGTCCGCCTTCCTGCGCGACGCAGCCGACAAGCTGGCGCGCACGCTGCGGCAGGGCTACGCCGCGGCGTGCAGCCGGCTCGAGGAACAAGGCGTCGAGCCGGCAGCCCACCGCACGATCGTCTACGGCAGCACGTCCTGGGCCGGCGGCAGCATCTTTTCACCCGACACGCTGGGCGAACTGCGCGACAGCCTGGCGGTACCGCTGGACGGGTCGCCCGCCGCCGAAGCCACCGGCGGCGCGGGCACGGCGGGCCAACCCGGTGCGGCGTCCCCCGCCGGCACGGCGCGCCGCGTCGATCGACCCGCGATCGAACTGCTGTCGCGTCTGTTCGATGCGATCCAGAGCGATGCCGAGCTGACGCCGCAGAGCCTGGCACTGCTGCTGCGCCTGCAGCCCACGGCGCTGCGCGTGACGATGCGCGATCCGGCGCTGCTCGACAGCTACGACCACCCGGTCTGGCGCTTCATGGACCAGCTGACCTTCATGATCGAGACGGCGAGCCCGGCACTGACCGAACGCTGCCTGCGCTTCGCGCGCGAACTGGTCAATCACCTGGTGGCCGACGCCACCGAGCAGCCCGCCGAGCGCTTCGAGTGGGCGCTCGAACGACTGTCCGCCTTCGAGCGCCATGCCTTCGAGCGCAAAGTGCACGCCGCCGATGCGGAGATCGCGCAATTGCTTGCAGACGACTCGGCCGCACCCGGCACCACGCTCGAGGCGCTCGACATTGGCACGCTCGACACCGTGCCGTCCAAGCTGCTGCCGGCCGAGAACCTGGCGTTGCCGCCGGTGCGG
Organism: Burkholderiales bacterium; assembly: GCA_037442725.1. GTDB lineage: Bacteria > Pseudomonadota > Gammaproteobacteria > Burkholderiales > Burkholderiaceae_C > Pseudaquabacterium. The sequence goes on from JBBIPS010000090.1 coordinate 2,229, forward strand.
CCCCTGGCGCTGCGCCCCGGGGATCGAGTGCGGGCCTACCTGCACGGCGACTGGCGCTCGCTGCAACTGCTGTGGGTCAGTGCTTCGGGCCAGAGCTGGCTGCTGCAAGACACCGCCAGCGGCGAGTACCGTGCGCTGCGGCTGCGCGCGATCGAGCGCCTGGCTGCCGAGCGGCTGGCGATGCCGCTGCGGCCCCGCTCGCTGGTGCGTGGCGCCGCCGAACGCGTGCTGCGCTCGATCGATCCGGCACCACGCACCCGCTGATCGGTGTCGAGCGCCGCAGCCGGCGCCGAGAATGCCGTCCGATGATGAGCCACCGGTTCAACCACCCTGGATTCCGCCGGCTGGTGCTGCAACCGCTCGTGCTCGCCTGCAGCCTGCTCGTGCCCGCATCGCCGGCGCTGCCGGCAACGCCGGGTGCGGCAGCCGATACGGCCCACCTCGCAACGGACGACGCCACCTCGAGCGCCTCCGGTCCCACCGCTGGCGTCGCTGCCGATGCCACCGTGCAAACCGGCGCGCCCGCACCGATGCGCCCGCGCATCGGCCTCGTCCTGTCGGGCGGCGGTGCACGCGGCCTGGCACACGTGGGGGTGCTCAAGGTGCTCGAGGAGTTGCAGGTGCCGATCGACGCCATCGCCGGCACCTCGATGGGTGCGATCGTCGGCGGCCTGTATGCCAGCGGCATGCGCGCCGCCGATCTCGAGCGCGAGTTGCGCGCGGTGCGTTGGGACGAGGTGTTCGCAAGCCGCGTCGAGCGTCGCCGCCTCTCGCAACGCCGCAAGGAGGAGGATTTCGACGTCTCGCCGCTGATCGAGCTCGGCGTGCGCGACGGGCAACTGCGCACGCCGCAGGGTGCGGTGTCGAGCCGCGGCCTAGAGTCGCTGTTGCGCCGTCTCACGCTGCCGGTGCGCGACGTGGCCGATTTCGACCGCCTGCCGATCCCGTTCCGCGCCGTGGCCACCGACATGGAGACCGGCCAGGCCGTCATCCTCGACCACGGCGACCTCGCGATCGCGTTGCGTTCGTCGATGAGCGTGCCGGGGGTGTTCTCGCCGACCGAGGTCGACGGCCGCATCCTCGGCGACGGCGGGTTGGTCGACAACGTGCCGGTGTCCGTGGCGCGCGCGCTGGGCGCCGACGTGGTGATCGTCGTCAACATCGGCACCGCGCTGGCCGGCCGCGAGGCGCTCGGCTCGGCGGTCGGACTGACGGCGCAGATGATCAACATCCTGACCGAGCAGAACGTCCAGCGCAGCCTGGCCAGCCTGGGTGCCGACGACGTCCTGCTGGCGCCGGCGCTGGGTCAGCTCGGCGCCGCCGATTTCGCCGAGGCGGCCCGCTTCATCGAGCTGGGCGCGGCCGGCGCCCGGGGCCGCAGCGACAAGCTGTCAGCGCTCGCGCTCGACCGCGCTGCCTATGCGTCGTGGCGCGGTGCGCGCGGTGCCGACAAGGCCGCAGCGCCACGCCTGGCGTTCGTCCGCATCGAAGGGACCGAGAGGACCAATCCCGCGCGCCTGCAGGCAATGCTCGAATCGAGGTCCGGCCTGCCGTTCGACGCGGCGCGCGCCGAGCGCGACACCAAGCGCCTGGCCGCCGGTGGCGACTACCTGCGAGCCGACTACCAACTGGTACGCGAGGCTGCGGGTGACGGCCTGGTCTTCGAACTCGAGGACAAACCCTGGGGACCGAACTACCTGCATGCCGGCATCGACCTCGGCACCGACTTCCAAGGGCACAGCGCCTTCAACTTCAAGCTCAGCCACAACCGCCACTGGCTCACGCGCAACGGCACCGAGTGGCGCAACCGGCTGCAGATCGGCGACGCGCCGGCCGCGTCCACCGAGATCTACCACCCGCTGGCGTGGACGGCGTCGCGCGCGAACGACTGGTTCGTCGCCGGCTACGCCGGCATCGAGCGCCGTCGCCAGCGCCACTACGACCTCGCCAGCGGCAACGAGGTGGCGGTCTTCCTGCGCAACCGCCTGCTCACCGGCATCGACATCGGCCAGCCGTGGGGCGAATTCGGCGAGCTGCGGCTCGGCTGGTCGCACCTGTTGCTGGGCACGACGCCGCAGTTGATCGGCGTCGACTTCATTGGTCCCGACCAGCGCACGCGCTGGATCGAGGAGGCGCTGCGCGCCCGCGCGGTGGTCGACCAGCTCGACTTCGCGAGCTTCCCGCAGTCGGGCTACCGCGCCGAAGCCGAGGCCTGGGTCGGCCACCGCAGCGGCGACACCACCGGCAGCTTCAGCCGCATCGAGGCGCAAGCCACCGTGGTGCGCAGCGTCGGCGCGCACACCCTCGGTCTGCACGGCTTGCTGCAGGTGGCCGACCAGCGACGCCTGCTCGACATCGGACGCTACAGCCTGGGCGGCTTCCACCAGCTCTCGGGCTACCAGATCGGCCAGCTCACCGGCAACGATGTCCTGTTCGTGCGACTGAACTGGTACCGCCGGCTGAACCAGTCACCGACGCTGACGCGCGGCTTCTTCGTCGGCGCGACGCTCGAAGCCGGCAACGCCTGGGCCCGCAGCGGCGACGTGCGCCTGTCGGACCTGCGCAGCGGCATGAGCCTGTTCGTCGGCACCGACACCGGTATCGGGCCGCTCTACCTCGGCCTCACCCACGCGCCGCGCGGCAGCACCGGTCTGGCACTGTTCATCGGCCGACCCTGAGCGCCCCGTCAGCCGCAGCGCTCGACGACGGGCTGCCGTGCGGCCAGCACCCAGCCGTGCAGCGTGCTGGCCGCATCCTCCAGACCCTGGCGCGACAGCGCCGAGAACAGCGCGATGCCGATGTCAGCGTCCTCGGTGGCCATCGCGGCCAGCACCTCGTGCGCCTGCGCCAGCGCGCGCTGGCCCTCGTTGCGACTGAGCTTGTCGGCCTTGGTCAGCAGCACCAGCAGCCGGACTCCGCCGGTGCCGACACGCGGCGCGATGAACTCGAGCAGCTGCCGGTCGAGCGGCGTGATGCCGTGCCTTGCGTCGACCAGCAGCACGATGCCGGCGAGCGCCTGGCGCCGCGCCAGGTAGTCGGCCATCACCTGCTGCCAGCGCAGCTTGGCGTCGCGCGCCACTGCTGCGTAACCGTAGCCCGGCAGGTCGGCCCACAACGCGTCGGGCGCGTCGGCGGGACCGAGTTCGAACAGGTTGATGTGCTGCGTGCGTCCCGGGGTCCTGGAGGCGAACGCCAGCCGCCGGCGTTGCGCCAGCGTGTTGATCGCGGTCGACTTGCCTGCGTTGCTGCGTCCGACGAAGGCCAGTTCGGGCAGTCCCGGTGCCGGCAGCTGGTCGAGCACGCTGGCGGTCGTCAGAAAGCGTGCGCTCCGAGCCCAGGCCAACGCCTCGCGGACGTGGGCGGCGCCGGCATCGATCGGCGCGCTGGACCGGTCGCAGGGCTGTTGCATGGGGCATTGTAAAATTTTTGAATTTGTCCACCCAGCCCAACCCAATCCAAGGTCCCCCAATGAAGTCGCTGCTTGCCCTGACGCTGCTCGCCGCCGTGGCCACCACCGGCACGCCCGCCCTTGCTGCCGCGACCCCAGCCGCCGCGAAGGTCGACCCGGCCAAGGGCCAGGCCCTGTCCGCGCAGGTCTGCGGCGCCTGCCACACGGCGGATGGATCGCGCGGCCTGCCGGCCAACCCCATCCTGCAGGGCCAGCACGCCGAGTACATCGTCAAGCAGTTGACCGAGTTCAAGGCCGGCAAGCGCGTCAACCCGATCATGACGGCGATGGCCGCGCCGTTGTCCACCGACGACGCCAGGAACGTCGCAGCGTTCTACGCCAGCAAGCAGGCCAAGCCGGGCTTTGCGCGCCACAAGGACCTGGTGCTGCTGGGCGAGAAGATCTATCGCGGCGGCATCGCCGCCAAGCAGGTGCCCGCATGCTCGGGCTGCCACAGCCCGAACGGCGCTGGCATCCCGGCGCAGTATCCGCGCCTGGCGGGCCAGCACGCCGATTACGCCGAAGCCCAGTTGAACGCCTTCCGCAGCGGTCAGCGCGGCAATTCGCCGCAGATGGCGGCGATTGCCGCACGCCTGAGCGACAAGGAAATCAAGGCCGTTGCCGACTACGTGGCTGGACTGCGCTGATCGTCCTTAGGGCCTTGGGTCGGCGCCCGCGCCTGGGTGATTTTCCGGGCCAGGCTGGGAGCCCGTCGAGCGCGACCGGCGCCGGGGCGCGCTCCGTCCGCGTCGCTTGCGCGCCCACCCCGGCCGCGCGATTGCGCCAGATCCGGCCCTGGCCGCAACGCCGACGCTTCGGCAATGGCCCTACGGCGTGCGCCTTGCCCGCCCTGGCGTAAGTTCCGCATCGGCGCGCCGTCGAATGTGTCGCCATCGCTCGATCCAAGGAGTGCCCATGCCACGCCGCCACGACTCGGGTTTCGACCACCCTGTTCCGTCGGAGATCACGCCGCGCTCGGCCTACGATGGCCGGCGCGAATGGATCAGGCGCATGGCCGCCGGCGCCCTGGGCGCATCGCTGGCCGGCTGGGCTGGACGCGCCGCGCTGGCACAGGCGGGGCCGACCGCCAAGGCGGCAACGCTGACGGGTGGCCGCAGCGCCGTCTCCGGCGCGGCGACGATGGAGAAGGCGACGGCACGCGTCGATGCGAGCTCGTACAACAACTTCTACGAGTTCGGCACCGACAAGGCCGACCCGGCGCGCAACGCCCATACGCTACGGACCCGACCGTGGGCGGTGGCCGTCGAGGGCGAGGTGCGCAAACCCAGGGTCTTCGACATCACCGAGCTGCTCAGGCTCGCACCGATGGAGGAGCGCATCTACCGCCTGCGCTGCGTCGAGGGCTGGTCGATGGTGATCCCGTGGGTCGGCTGGTCGCTGGCCGAGCTGATCCGCCAGGTCGAACCGACCGGCAATGCCAGGTTCGTCGAGTTCGTGACGCTGGCCGACCCGAAGACGATGCCGATGGTCGGCTCGAGCGTGCTCGACTGGCCGTACGTCGAGGGGCTGCGGCTCGACGAGGCGATGCATCCGCTGACGCTGCTGGCCTTCGGCATGTACGGCGACGTGCTGCCGAACCAGAACGGCGCGCCACTGCGGCTGGTGGTGCCCTGGAAGTACGGCTTCAAGAGCGCCAAGTCGATCGTCAGGATCCGCTTCGTCGACAAGCCGCCGCGCACCGCCTGGGTCAAGGCTGCTGCGCGCGAGTACGGCTTCTACTCCAACGTCAACCCGAAGGTCGACCACCCACGCTGGAGCCAGGCCACCGAACGTCGCATCGGCGAGGACGGCATCTTCGCGCGCAAGCGGCCGACGCTGATGTTCAACGGCTACGAAGCGCAGGTCGGTTCGTTGTATGCCGGGATGGATCTGGCGAAGAACTTCTGAGCGCGAACCTGGTGCTGCGACCGATGCGCTGGCTGTTCCCGACGTTGCGAGTCCCGGTCGATGGCTGCGGCTCGACGGCCGGGCAGCGGCCAGCCGCAGCGCGGTTGCCGGCACGGCGCCGCGCGGGTGACGGAGTCGGTTTTCGGGCCGGGCGTGCGAACGGTCGCAACGGGCCTGAACCGACCGGAGCCGGCGGCCAGGGCATGCTTCAGCTCGCCGGTGACGCACGCTGACCCGATGTGAACAAGCTGCTGCTGCACCCGGCGACCCAGCCCGTACTGTTCGTGCTGGCGCTGCTGCCGCTGGGGCGCCTGCTGTGGGGCGCCTTTGCCAACACGCTCGGCGCCAACCCGGCCGAGGCCCTGATCCGCGGCAGCGGCGACTGGGTGCTGCGCCTGCTCTGTCTGACGCTGGCGATCACGCCGCTGCGCGACTGGACGGGCTGGAGCGCGCTGGCGCGGCTGCGCCGCATGGCCGGACTCTTCACCTACTTCTATGGCGTGCTGCACTTCCTCGGCTATGCCTGGCTCGACATGGGGCTGGTGCCGGGCGACATCGTGCGCGACATTCCCAAGCGCCCGTTCGTGCTGGTCGGAGCGCTGGCGCTGCTGCTGATGACGCCCCTGGCGGCGACCTCGTTCAACCGCGCCATCCGCGCCCTCGGCGCGGCGCGCTGGAAGGCGCTGCACCGCACCGTCTACGCCATCGTGCTGCTGGCCCTGCTTCACTTCTTCTGGATGCGCGCGGCCAAGCACAACTTTGCCGAATGGTCGGTGTACGCCGGTGTCGTCGCGCTGCTGCTCGGTTGGCGGCTGCTCAAGGCGACCGGACGTCGAGTCGTCGAGCCGGCCAGGCACAGCGCGGGTTGACGAGACGGCGACCACGGCACCCGTTCGGTGCCGCACAGCGTCGGGTCGATCGCCGGCATGCGCGATCCGCGACCGGCCTCGAAATCACCCCCGAATGCCCGCGTCGACCTGACCTGCTTTGCGAGTCGACCGCGCCGGCGTGACACCCATCACGCCGCGTGCCGACGACTGCACCCGGAGGACCCAGGCCGCGCCGCCTCCCCCGGGAACGCGGGGAAGGCAAGGCGCGGCGCAATCCCTAGCATGTCGACATCGACAGGCCCAGCCCCGCCCGCCCACGACACCACGCAATGCCGTCCGCCCAAGCCGACCCCCACCCGCCCAGCGTGCGCGACGAAGGCGCATCGCCGCAGAGGCCCGACGGCCTGGCGCGCCAGGCGCTGCAGTTGGCGATGCACCTGCTCGATCGCGCCGAACTGCGCCAGCGACCCGACGAGATGAGCCTGGCGCTGACCCAGGTGGCACGCTGCATGAAGGCGCTCGCCGCATTGGGCGCTGCGGAAGCCTATCTGCGCCAGGCACTGCGCTGGGCCGCGATGCTGCCCGCCGCCGACGCCCGCGTCGATCTGCTGTGCGAGTTGGCCGAGGTGGTCTGCAGCCGTGCCGAAGCGGCGTCGTCCGACGCTGCGCTCGACGCCGGCGAACGGCGTGCTCTGCGGGAACGCGCACGCGACCAGGCCTTCGAGGCTGCCACCCAGGCCGCCCAGGCCACCGACCCGCACTGGGAAGTCACCGTGCTGCTGCGCGTCAGCGACGTGCTCGACCGCTGCGGCGATCACGACGATGCGGCCCGGATGCAGTGCCGCGCGCTGGCGCTGATGGGGCGGCGTCAGACGCGCACCGACGGTGATGCCGGCGCCGAAGCAGTGCAGGCGCCGGGATCGGGACTGCTGATGTAACCACGCTGAGGTGGCGTTGCCGACGGACGGCATGAACGCATCCCCCGCCCTGCCGTGTCCAGGCCATCGACGACACCAGGCCGGAGCCCATCGCGCGCTGCGGCACACTCGGCAACCGCAACTCCAGGACCGACCGGCTCGGAAGCAAACGCCGGGTCGCCCCAGGTTTGCTTGACCCCTGGGCGTGCGGGCTGGGCCAGCCCGGTCCGGTCCCGGGAGCGCTCGGAGGACACGCTATGCAGATTCCAGCCAGATATCTCGTGATCATCGATGCCGACGGCGCAAGCACCGCGATGCTGTTCACTGCAGACCGAAAGCAGGTGGCCGAATTCGATGCCGGCACCGAGGAAGTCGCGGTCATGACGGCCGGCCTCACGCCAACGCGCGGCGCAGGCGCAGCCGAGTGGGACCGGGCGCTTGCCGGCAGCACCGCCGTCGCGCGGGCGGCCGCGGTCGTGTACGAGCTTGACGTTTGACGCTTGCCCGCTGCGGGCTCGCCACCGGCCGGCAATCCGCCGCCGCAGCGCCGGTGCCTGGCCGATCCGGCGC
>JBBIPS010000091.1:0-9897 GCA_037442725.1 Burkholderiales bacterium
GGTAAAGATAGGGCCAGAGAGCCAGAGAGCCGGAGAGCCAGAGAAAAAGCACTAGGAAAAGAAGGGCAAAGAAGGGATCAGGAGAAAGAGAGTGCAGGATCAAGGACTGCTCTTGTCTTAGGATCTCCCCCTTCCCCGCCTCCCCGGCTCCCCGGCTCGGACCGAAGAAGCACGGCGAATCACTCCGGACGGGTCTCCGAACAGGAACCCACACTCCGCCTCCAGCTAGACGCGCTCCAGTCCAACCTGGGCCACTTCTATCGCGATCCTTCGCTGCTCCGGCAGGCGCTCACGCATCCCTCCGCCGCAGTGGAGGCGGGCCAGGGGCGCCTCGGCGTGCAGGAAGGCCAGGGCCAGGCAGGGGAGGACGAGCGTGCGGATGGTCACGGGGGCTCCGGACAGGGCTTCCCGGATTCGGCCTGGGCCTGGCCCGGTTTAGCCCGGAGCCTGGAGGCCGCGGGCCACCTTCATCACCCGCCGGCTGGTCGAGGTCCCTCTACTGGCCGTACTCCCCCTTCAGCAGCCGCGCCCTCAGCTCGGCGGGCAGGCGGCCGGCCTTGTGGTCGCGGGTGAGCATGGCCTTGTACCGGCGGTTCTGGAGCAGTTCGGCGGCGGTGACGTGGCGGGAAGTGCTTCCAGAGGTATGCGGTACCGGTTCCATCCGTCGCATACTACAACTTAATCAGCACACTGATCAACACCTAAATCCCCTGTGCGGCGCAGGAATTACGCGGGGAATCGTGAGGGGACAGGGCCGGCCGGGTGCCGCCGGCACGGCTGCGGCGGTGCCGCCGGCCTGCTGGATCAGCTTGTCCAGCGGCAGGTAGAGCAGGTTGCCGGCACTGCGGCTGTCGACGATGACCTTGCTGACGTTGGCGTAGACCTGTTGCATGGTGTCGATGTACAAGCGGTCGCGCGTCACCGCCGGTGCCTTCTGGTATTCGGCGAGCACCGAGCGGAAGCGCTGCGCATCGCCCTCGGCCTGCGCGATCACGCGCTGGCGGTAGCCCTGCGATTCCTCCTGCAGTCGCGCCGCCGTACCGCGTGCCTTGGGGATCACGTCGCTGGCGTAGGCCTGGCCTTCGTTCTTGAAACGGTCGCGGTCGGCGCCGGCCTTGACCGCGTCGTTGAACGCCGCCTGCACCTGCTCGGGCACCTGCACGTTCTGCACGTTGACGTTCACGATCAGTACACCGGCATTGAGCCGATCGAGCTGGACCTGCACCGACTTGACCAGTTCGGCGGCGATCGCATCGCGCTTCTCGTACAGCACCGAATCGACCTTGCTCTTGCCGACGATCTCGCGCACCGCGGACTCGGCAGCCTGCTCGACGGCCTTGTCCGGGTCGCGGTTCTCGAACAGGTAGTTCTTGGCATCCTTCAGCCGGTACTGCACGGTGAAGCGGATGTCGACGATGTTCTCGTCCATCGTCAGCATCGACGAATCGCGCAGCCCGGTGGTCTGGACCACCGTCGAGCTGCGGCCGACGTCGATCGAGCGCAGCTGCGTCACCGGCACGGTCTCATGGCCCTGGAAGGGGTAAGGCAGGCGCCACTGGAAGCCCGCGTCGGCGCGGCCGCTGTAGCGGCCGAAGGTGGTGACGACGGCCTGCTGGCCTTCCTGCACGATGAAGAAGCCGCTGCCCAGCCAGACCACCACGATGACGAACCCGATCAGCCCGATGCCGATGCCGGCGCTCTTCATGTCGGGACGGTAGGACGGACCACCCGGACCCGGCTGCGGCGGCGGCGAGGCACCGCCCTTGCCACCGAACAGGCCGCTCAACTTGCGGTTGAAGTCGCGCCACAGTTCGTCCAGATCGGGTGGGCCGTCGTTGCGGCCACCGGCCATCCACAGCACCGACGCGCGGCTCCACAGGCGCCGCATCGCGGCCACGGCCAACGCGCCGAGCGCGCGCACGAACTGCCGTGCACGCCAGCCCGACGTCACGGCCGAAGGTTCGGGGTAGGGGTGGGAATGCATGCTCATGACGGTGAGGATGGTAACGCGCTGGTCTGCGGCGGCGAACCGCGCGCGGCGGCCTCGGGCGCCGACCCGGATCCGGCCGGCGGGGGCGCGTCAAGACCCTGAGGCGACGCGGCCTGGGCGATCAACGCGCGCAAGGCGTCCAGGCCGCTGCCGCGCAGCGCGCTGACGAAGACGCGTGGCACGCGCTGCCCGGGCCCGCGCTCGACCCAGTCCCGCACTTGCCGCGGCGCCGGCTCGATGCGGTCGAGCTTGTTGTAGACCAGCACTTGCGGGACGTGCTGCGCGCCGATCTCGGCCAGCACGCGCTCGACTTCGGCGCGTTGCTCCTGCAGCGCCGGACTGGACGCGTCGACGACATGCAGCAACAGGTCGGCATCGGCAGCCTCCTGCAGCGTGGCCTCGAAGGCCTCGACCAGCTTGTGCGGCAGGTCGCGGATGAAGCCGACCGTGTCCGACACCGAGACGCTGCCACCGAGCGCCTCGAGGTACATCGACCGCGTCGTCGTGTCGAGCGTGGCGAACAACTGGTCGGCGGCATAGGCGTTGGCCTTGACCAGCGCGTTGAAGAGCGTCGACTTGCCCGCGTTGGTGTAGCCGACCAGCGAGACGCGCAGCCCGCCGCCCTTCTGGCGTGCCCGGCGCTGCGTGCCGCGCTGGCGTTTGACCCTCTCGAGCCGGGCCCCCAGCGACTTGATGCGCTCGCCGATCATGCGCCGGTCGAGTTCGATCTGCGCCTCGCCCGGACCACCGCGGTGGCCGACGCCGCCGCGTTGGCGCTCCAGGTGCGACCAGCGCCGCACCAGCCGTGTCGCGAGGTATTGCAGCCGCGCCAGTTCGACCTGCAGCTTGCCCTCGTGGCTCTTGGCGCGCTGGGCGAAGATCTCGAGGATCAGTGCGGTGCGATCGGCCACCGCCACGCCGATGTGGCGCTCGAGGTTGCGCTGCTGCGCCGGCGACAGCGCCTGGTCGAACACCACGCCGTCGGCCCGTTGCGCCAGCACCAGCGCCTTGATCTCGTCGGCCTTGCCCGATCCGACGAACAGCGCCGCGTCGGGCGCCCGGCGGCGCGCGATGACGCGGCCGACGACCGTGTCGCCGGCCGACTCGGCCAGCAGCGCGAGTTCGTCGAGCGTCGGGTCGAACGCATGTCCGTGCCCCACATCGACGCCGACCAGCACCGCCCGCGCCCCCGCGTCGCCGCGCGCGGCAGCCTCATCCCTCGCGTCGAGACTCAAGATGGCAGCAGCAGTCTGCAGACGAGGGCGAGTCAGTCCGGTCGCTCGCACCGGTGCGGGACCCGCCGGGTGGCGCGCCGGGAGCACGCCGCGGGTGGACGCATGTCAGACCTCGTCCGCCGGTTCATTGGCGTGGAAGTTCACCGGTCGACCCGGCACGACGGTGGAGATCGCGTGCTTGTAGACCATCTGCGTCACGGTATTGCGCAGCAGCACGACGTACTGGTCGAACGACTCGACATGGCCCTGCAACTTGATGCCGTTGACGAGGTAGATCGAGACCGGAACATGCTCCTTGCGCAGCAGGTTCAGGAACGGGTCTTGTAGGAGTTGCCCTTTGTTCGACACGATATTCTCCGTGTTGGAAGTTCTGGAAGCGCCGCACCTTATCACATCAGGACCGGCTCATCGCCCGGCGGCGCGAATCCCGCACTCGTGCCGTGCCGCCCGGCCGCCGCGGTTCACGACCTGGTGTCGTCGAACGGGTTGCGCGACGACTTCATCTGGATCCGCAGCGGCGTGCCGACAAGCTTGAAGTGGTCGCGGATGCGTCCTTCGAGGAAGCGCTTGTAGGCATCGGTGACATGCTCGAGCGCATTGCCGTGGATCACCACGATCGGCGGATTCGTGCCGCCCTGGTGCGCGTAGCGCAACTTGGGCCGGAACCTGCCGGCGCGCCTGGGCGCCTGGTGCTGCACGGCGTCCTGCAGCAGGCGCGAGAGCACCGGTGTGGGCATCCTGCGGATTGCCGAGGCGTGCGCCTCGGCGATCGCCTTCCAGACCGGACCCAGCCCCTGGCGCCCGAGCGCCGAGATGTGCAGCACCGACGCGAACTTCAGGAACGCCAGGCGCTGCGCCACCGAGCGCTCGAACATCCCGCGCTGGTACGCGTCGACCGCATCCCACTTGTTGACGGCGATCACCACCGCCCGCCCTGCTTCGAGTACATAACCCGCAATGTGCGCGTCCTGATCGCTGACGCCCTGCGTCGCGTCGAGCAGCAGCAGGACGACGTCGGCCTCGGCGATCGCCTGCAGCGTCTTGACGATCGAGAACTTCTCGATCGCCTCGAACACGCGCCCCTTGCGACGCAGCCCGGCGGTATCGATCAGTTCGAACTTCTGCCCGGCGCGCTCGAACGGCACGCTGATCGCGTCGCGCGTGGTGCCCGGCTGGTCGAAGGCGACCAGCCGCTCCTCGCCGAGCCAGGTGTTGATCAGCGTCGACTTGCCGACGTTGGGCCGGCCGGCCACCGCGAGCCGGATCGGCGCGCCCGGTGGCGGCTCCTCGGGCGCCCCCTCGCCGGGTGCGAAGTCCGCGAGCGCCGCTTCGACGAGGCCGCGCGTGCCCTGGCCGTGCGCCGCCGATACCGCCAGCGGCTCGCCCATGCCGAGCTCGTGGAATTCGGCCAGCGCCGGCGATCCGGTCATGCCCTCGGCCTTGTTCACCGCCAGCACGACGCGCTTGTCGGCGCCGCGCAGGAAGCGCGCGATGTCGTGGTCCTGGCCCGTCACGCCGCCGCGCGCGTCGACGATGAAGATCACGGCGTCGGCCTCGGCCACCGCGGCCTGGGTCTGACGCGCCATCGCGGCGACGATGCCGGTCGGCTTTTCAGGCTCGAAGCCGCCGGTATCGATGACGATGTAGTCGCGTCCGTCGAGTCGGGCGTCGCCGTAGTGGCGGTCGCGCGTCAACCCGGCGAAGTCGGCGACGATCGCGTCGCGACTGCGGGTCAGCCGGTTGAACAGCGTCGACTTGCCGACGTTCGGGCGCCCGACCAGCGCGATGACCGGCTTCATGGCTGCCGCCGGCCCTGCCCCGTCACTCGGGGCGAAAGGCGAACAGACCGCCGTCGCGTGTGACCACCAGCACCGTGGTGTCGGCCAGCACAGGCTGCGCCACCACGGGCGAGCCATCGGTGGGCAGGCGCAGCAGCGCCTTGCCGTCCTCGCGCGACAGGAAGTGCACCTGGCCCTCGAAGTCGCCGAACACCACCGTGCGGCCGGCAGACAACGGCGCACTCAAGGCGCGGTGCAACAACCGTTCGTTGTTCCACGCCAGATCGCCGTTGCCGGTGCGCCAGGCGCTGATGCGGTCGGAGGCGTCGGCGGCGAAGACATAGTCGGCGTCGCCACCCAGCGCCTGCAAGCCACCGAAGTTGCGGCTCCAGACCAGCGTCGCGTTGTCCGCCGCCGCACACCCCACGGCCGTCTGGAAGGCGCGCACACACAGCGTGCCGCCGACGCGCAGCAGCGGGCCGACCAGGTCGTTCAAGCGCTCGACCTCGTTGGTGCCGCGTGGCGAGGTGATCGCGACGTCCCAGCGCACCTTGCCGAGCGTCGGATCCAGGCCGACCAGCGCGGCGCCCTGCCCCGCCACCAGCGTGTCGTGGTAGGCGGCCAGCACGCCCGGCTGGGCCAGCGTCAACGGCTCGCCGGCGCGTCGGTAGCTCCACAGGCGCCGGCCATCGATCGCGTCGAATGCCTGCACCGCGCGATCGACGCCCATCACGAACACGCGCTCGCCGGCCACCAATGGCGCCGTGACGGTGCGCGAACCGAGCGCAGCGCCCCACTTGCGCACGCCGCGATCGAGCACGACGAGTTCGTTGTCGACGCTCACGACGGCTGCGAAGCGGCCATCGCTGCCGACGCCGGCCGATACCTTGGCGCCGGCCTGGCCGCGCCACTGCTCGCGTCCGCTGCGGGCGTCGAACGCGGCGACCGTGCCGTCGCTGGCGGCGACGATGAATGCGCCGTCGCGCACCGTCACCGCGAGCGGGAAGTGCACCGCGCCGATGCGCGCGCTCCAGACCCGGTGGCCGGCGATCTGCGGCGCGACCTGCTCCAGCGCGGCGGGCTTGGGCCTGTCGCCGGCACACGCCGTCAGCAGCGCCGCCAGCCATACGGCGAGGGTACGCACGATCACGGCTTCGCCCCGGACGCCGCCAGCGCCGGCGCGGCACCGAGCGCAGTCAGCTTGGCGTCGACGAGCCGGCGGTAGTCGAGCTTCTCGTCCATCGCCTGGTAGGCCGCCGCGTAGGCTGCCCGCGCGTCGTCGCGCTTGCCCTGGGCCAGCAACACATCACCGCGGCGATCGGCCGCCAGCGCAGCGAATTCAGGCGCCTTGACGGCGCCGAGCTCCGCCAGCGCGGCCTCGTACTGCTTTGCAGCGAGCAGCACGCCGGCCAGCCGCAGATGGGCGATGCTGCGGTACTCGTCTTCGATGGCATGTTCGCCGACCCAGGCCAGCGCGGCCTTGGCCGGCTCGGGCTGGCCGCGCGCGAGCGCCACCTTGGCCGCCAGCAGGCCGCCCTGCTGCGCGTAGGCGGTACGCGGGAAACGCTCCTTGAGGTCATCGAAGACGCGCCCGGTGCGCTCGGCGTCGCCGGCCTGGGCGGCGCGGTCGAGCGCCTCGAACATCACGCCGGCGCGCGCGGCCTGGTCGCGCTGCCACCAACCCCAGCCGTTCCACCCGGCGTAGCCCAGCAGGGCCAGCGTCAGCACCCAGGTGACGGCGTTGCCGTACTGCTTCCAGAACGCCTTGAGTTCGTCGAGTTGCTCCTGCTCCTGCAGGTCGAGTTCGTTGGCCATGAAACGCCGGATGCCGGTCGAAGGAAGACTGAAGGCGGGATTATGCGTTGCGCAACTCGTGCGCCCACGCTGCCACGTCGGCGAGCGGGCGCAGACGCTGCGCCGCGGCGGCGTCGCGCAACGGCTTGACGGCCACCATGCCCTGCGCCAGTTCGTCGGCGCCGAACACCAGCGCGCAGCGCGCGCCACTGGCATCGGCCTTCTTGAACTGCGACCGGATGCTGCCGCCACCGGCATGCATCTGCACCGCGATGCCGGCCGCGCGCAGCGCTTCCAGCGCCCGCAGCGCCGGCGGCAGCGCGGCGGTATCGCCGATCACCGCATACGCAGCCGGCGCGCCGTCCGGTACCGGCAGCCCCAGCGCCTGGATCAGCAGCAGCAGCCTCTCGATGCCGAGGCCAAAGCCCACTGCCGGCGCCGGCTTGCCGCCGAGTTGTTCGAACAGCCCGTCGTATCTTCCGCCGCCGCACACCGTGCCCTGCGAGCCGAGCTCGTCGGTGACCCACTCGAACACGGTGAGGTTGTAGTAGTCCATGCCGCGCACCAGCCGCGGGTTGATGCGGTAGGCCAGGCCGGCCGCGTCGAGCATCGCGCGCACGCCGT
The DNA here is from genome assembly GCA_037442725.1 of Burkholderiales bacterium. Classification (GTDB taxonomy): domain Bacteria; phylum Pseudomonadota; class Gammaproteobacteria; order Burkholderiales; family Burkholderiaceae_C; genus Pseudaquabacterium. The sequence continues at coordinate 7,422 of JBBIPS010000091.1, forward strand.
CGAAGTGCGCCAGCGTCTGCGGGCCGAGGAAGTCCAGCAGCGGCGGCGCGCCCTCCACCAGGGCCTGCAGCGCCGGGTTCTTGGTGTCGAGGATGCGCAGCGGGTTGCTGTGCAGGCGGCGGCGCGCGTCTTCATCCAGCTGATCGGCGTGCGCTTCGAAGTACGCGATCAGCGCGGCCCGGTGCGTCTGGCGCTCGGCGGGCTGGCCCAGGCTGTTGAGCTCCAGCCGCACATGCCGACCCTCGACCAGGCCCAGCTCCTGCCACAGCCGGCGCACCATCAGTATCAGCTCGGCATCGACGTCGGGCCCGGCGAATCCCAACGCCTCGACGTCGAGTTGGCTGAACTGGCGGTAGCGGCCCTTCTGGGGTCGCTCGTGGCGGAACATCGGCCCCAGCGTCCACAGCCGCAACGGACCGTTGTACAGCGCGTTGTGCTCGAGCATCGCCCGTACGATGCCGGCGGTGGCCTCGGGCCGCAGCGTGAGCTGGTCGCCGTTCATTGCATCGGTGAAGGAATACATCTCCTTCTCGACGATGTCGGTCACTTCGCCGAGCCCGCGCACGAACAGCGCGGTGGGTTCGACGATGGGCGTCAGCAGGTACTGATAGCCGTAGCGGCCGAGCACCGAACGCACGGTGGTCTCGAACCATTGCCACAACGCGCTGTCGGGCAGCTTGTCCTTGCGCGGCACGCTGCCCGGCAGGATGTCATTCATGCCCTTGATGGCCTTGAGGACGTTGCTCATGCGGGTGAAACAGGTGGGCGCCACGGTCGGCGGCGCGGATGCGAGGGGATGGCCGCCGGCGAACGCCGATGGCCTGCGTCTGACAGCCTGGATCAGCTTCGATGCGCCGCGGTGGCGGCACCGAAACGGCGCTCGATGTAGTTCTCGACGATGCGATGGAACTCCTGCACGATCGCCGGGCCGCGCAACGTCACGGCCTTGTGACCGTCGATGAACACCGGTGCCGCAGGCGCCTCGCCGCTGCCGGGCAGGCTGATGCCGATGTCGGCATGCTTGCTCTCGCCGGGGCCGTTGACGATGCAGCCCATCACCGCCACCTTCAGCGTCTCGACACCGGGGTAACGCGTCTTCCAGGCCGGCATCATCGCGCGCAGGTGGTCGTCGATCTGCTTGGCCAGTTCCTGGAAGGTGGTGCTGGTGGTACGCCCGCAGCCCGGGCATGCGGTCACGCTCGGGTTGAAGCTGCGCAGGCCCAGCGCCTGCAGGATCTCCAGTGCCACCACCACCTCCTGCGTGCGCGCCTGGCCCGGCTGCGGCGTGAGCGAGACGCGGATGGTGTCGCCGATGCCGCGTTGCAGCAGGATGCCCAGCGCCACCGCCGAGGCCACCGTGCCCTTGGTGGCCATGCCGGCTTCGGTCAGACCCAGGTGCAGCGCGTAGTCGCAGCGCTCGGCCAGCGCCTGGTAGACGGTGACGAGGTCCTGCACCCCGCTGACCTTGCAACTGATGATGATCTGGCTCGCGTCCAGCCCCAGTTCGCGCGCCCAGTCGGCGGAGCGCAGCGCCGAACCCAGCAGCGCCTGGACCATCACCTGCCTGGCGTCCCACGGCGTCGTGCGGCGCGCGTTGTCGTCCATCATCGCGGCCAGCAGTTCCTGGTCCAGGCTGCCCCAGTTGACGCCGATGCGCACCGCCTTGGCGTGGCGCGCCGCGGCCTCGATCATCTGCGCGAACTGGCGGTCGCGCTTGTCGCCCTTGCCGACGTTGCCGGGGTTGATGCGGTACTTGCTCAGCGCCGCGGCGCACGCCGGGTACTGCGTCAGCAGCGTGTGGCCGTTGTAGTGGAAGTCGCCGATCAGCGGCACGTCGATGCCCATGCGGTCGAGCTGGTCGCGGATCGCCGGCACCGCCTGCGCCGCCTCCGGCGTGTTGACGGTGATGCGCACCAGCTCCGAGCCGGCCAGCGCGAGTTCCTTGACCTGGATCGCCGTGCCGATGACGTCGACGGTGTCGGTGTTGGTCATCGACTGCACCCGCACCGGGGCATCGCCGCCGACCGTCACGACGCGGCTGCCCCAGGCGATGCGGGCCTGGCGCGAGCGTCGCGGCGCGGGTTGCGCGACTTCGATCGCCATCGGTTGCTCGCTCGGCAATGGGCTCATGTCGCGGGTCGGCTCAGGCGCGTCGAATCACGGGTCGGGTGAGGCCAGTCGATCACTGCAGTTCGACCTGCGCGACGCTCTTGCTCGTCAGCGGCGCGAGGTCGACCGGCTGGCCGCGAAAGCGCAGCTCGACGCCGCTGGCGTTGCCGATGCGCAGCTTCATGGGCAGTGCGCCGTCGAGCTCGATCGCCTCGCCCGCGCCGAGCACGCGCTCGAGCAGCGTACGGCCGTCGGCGTCGATCACCTGGACCCAGCTCGGCGCGCTCGCGCGCAGGCCCAGGCGGCGCCCGGCCATCCCGGCACCGACCGGCGCTGCGGCGGCCGACGCCACGCTCGACGGCACGCC
>JBBIPS010000092.1:0-9693 GCA_037442725.1 Burkholderiales bacterium
GATACTCTACCCTGAGAGCAGACGGAAGAAGGCGACGGCGAAGCGTCGATGAGGGCGCGGGGTCCGCGAGGAAGACGACTGGGTGGCCGTCCGGCGGCGGCCCGGCATTCGACCGCGGCTGTTCGCGGTCGACGCTCGATCGACGCGCCAGTGGCGATCGGGGCCATCCTGCGACGCTGGATGGCCCGGGCGTGGCGACTCGGCCCGCCTGCCGGACCAACGGACGTCCCGCCACGCCGAACGCTTCGCCGCGGCCGCGCCGGCCGCACCGACCGCACCGACCGCACCGGCTGCGACCGCACCTGGGCACGGCATCGTTGCGGGACCCGCTGTCGAGGCCGGGTCGTCGTCGGTCGGTGTCGGCGGCGTTCGGTGCCTGCGCCGGCCCGCGCGGCGGCGGCGGGATCCGCATCACACCGCCCGCGGCATTGCGTTCATGAGCCTGCAGCGTCGCAGCAGCGCGCATGCGATCGGGTCGTGACCCACGGGCAACGGCCGACACAGCGCATTCCAACCTGCCGAACCATGACATTGCTACGAACCGACCCGCACGAAGTTGCGCCCACCGGGCCGTCGGGACCGGCCGAGGTCGCCACCGGCCAGCCATCGATCGATGCACAGTTGCCGCTGCTGCGCCAGCGCCTGCTGCGCCACGCGCGCTTTGCCGTGCACGACCAGGGTCTGGCCGAGGACCTGGTGCAGGACACCTTGATCGTCGTCGTCGAACAGCACGGCAAGCGCCGCGGTGAGGCTTCGCTCGGAACCTGGGCCACCGCGATCCTGAAGAACAAGGTCGCCGACTGGTACCGGTCACCGGCGCGCAAGCGCATGGTGCAGTTCGACGCCGAGGACGGCAGGCTCGACGATGCGATCGACGCGCTCTACGATGCCGACGGCGCCTACGTCGAGCCGATCCCGGCCTGGCAGCAGCCCGAGAACCACCTGGAACAGCGGCAGATGATGACCGTCCTCGAACGCTGCGTCGGCTGCCTGCCGCACCAGACCGGTCGCGTCTTCATGATGCGAGAGTGGCTCGGTTTCGAGACCGCCGAGATCTGCGAGCGGCTCGGCGTCAGCGCGGAGAATTGCCGGACCATCCTGCACCGCGCGCGCATGGCGCTGCGCGAGTGCATGCAACGGGACTGGATCGGCGGGAAGGCAGGCGTATGAACTGGATGTACTCGTGCAAGCAGGTCGCTGAACTGCTGACGCGCCGCGGCGACGAGCCGCTCGGCTGGCTCGACCGGGTTCGGCTGCGCGCGCATCTGCTGATGTGCAACAACTGCCGCCGCGTCGAGCAGCAGCTCGACGGCGTACGCGCGCTGACCGCCGATCTGTTCGCCAGCGACCTGGCGCTCGACGGCGACGAGCCGGCCGACACCGCCGCACACCCGCCTGCCAGCCGCAACGACTGACGCTGCGCCGGCGCCGCGGCCCGGCGTGTCACGACTTGCGGCCGATGCACGACCAAGGCCTCGACAGCGTCGCATGCAGCGGCGTCGTCACAGGCCAAGGTGGCCCGGATAGCCGACTGAAAGGAACTCTCATGAAGACCTACCTCACCACCGTCGCGCTGGCACTCACGTCGCTGACCCTTTACGCGCAGGATGCCAATGCGGTCAACGATCAAGTCACGGCGCGCACCCGCGCCGAGGTCCGTGCCGAAACGCTGGCCGCGATCTCACGCGGCGAGGTGTTCTACGGCGAGGTCAGCCGCGTGCCGCAACAGGTCGGCAGATCGACGCTGACGCGCAGCGAGGTCGGCGCTGAAGTGCTGGCCGCCACGGCGCGTGGCGAACGCCTGGCCTACGGCGAGGTCAGCCCCGACCCGGCGCTGCCGACGACCTCGATGCTCACCCGCGCCGAGGTACGCGCCGACTTGCTGGCCGCTCTGACCCGCGGCGAGCGGCCGGCCTATGGCGAGGTCGGCGACACGTTCATGACGTCGCAGCACGCAGTCGCGAGCTCGCGCGGCCAGGCCGTGGCGGCCACTCGGCCCACGACCGCAATGAAGTGAAGCCACTCCCGGCGGCCGGCACGGCGCAGTCGGGGTCGGGTCGGACGGCGGGCCCTGCGGGCGTGATGCCCGCAGGGCCCGCTGCGTTGGCGGAACCGGCAACGACCCGGTCGCCACGCGACCCCGCCACACGGTCAGAAGTCGTGCCGGATGCCGAAGTCCGTCGCGGTGTTGTTGGTCTTGCCCGACTCGCGGCCGCGCCCGACATCGGCGTACAGGTTGGTCCGCTTGCTCAACCTCAGCTTGTAGCCCACGCCGAGCTTGGTGATCGTGTTGTCGTTGCCTTCGGGGTTCAGCCGGCCGTACGCGATATAAGCCTCGCTGCCTACGCTGCCCACCGGAACCGTCGCAGCAATGTTTGCCGAGTTGTTGCTCTTGGTGTTGCCCGCAGTCTTGCCGTGCGCAAAGTACACCATCGGCGTGACGAAGCCGAAGTTGTAGCTGGCGCCGATGTTGGCCAGTGAATTGCCGGCGCTGGCTGCCACCGGTCCGCCGGTGATCTTCTCGTAGGCCGCGCCGACGTAGAGCGGACCGGCGCGGTACTGCAGGTTGATCGCGCTGTCGCGCCCGGCCGCGCCCTCGCCCAGGCTGACCGCGGCATTGGACGTGAAGCCCGCCAGGTTGGGCGAGCGGTAGCCCACGGTGTTGTTGGTGCGGATGCCCGCGGTCGACGAGAAGTTCGCGTATTGCACGCGACCCAGCGTACCGACGCCGTCCCACCCGGCCGGGTCGGTGAAGTACGCCGGCCAGTACGCCGGCGAGTACTCGCGGCCGGCATAGATCTGGCCCATGTCCCTGGTCGACAGTTGCACGTAGCTGCGACCGTGGAAGAAGGTCGGGTTGGTGATGTTGCCGGTGTCGGGGCTGAAGCGGTGTTCGATCTGGAACTGCGCCGACAGGCCACCGCCCAGGTCCTCGCTGCCCTTGAAGCCGAGACGCGAACTCGAGCGTTGCTGCATGGTCCAGGCGCGCGAGGTGCCGTTCGCGAAGTCGTTGAAAGCGGTGCCGCCGTTGCCCTTGACGAGCCCGAGGTCGATCAAGCCGTAGATCGTCACCGAGGACTGGGCGTTGGCCTGGGCGGCCACTGCCGCCAGCACTGCCAAAGCTGCGAATCGTTTCATGCTGAATCCTTAGTTGGGTTGAGAAGTGCATGCCCGGCGTCGAGCACAGCGCAAAGGCTAGGGGCTGCGCAGCGCACGGGCACGCGCCAAACGCGATTCGACGGGGCGACGCATGCACGCCACCCGCCAATGCCGACGCCGGCGTTCCCGACGCGCCACAGCGCCAGCGCCGCCACGGCGCCGACACGCCGCAGTTCGTGCACAGCGGCTTCGCGGTGTCACGTTTGCTGCTGTGGCGACGACGAAACATCGACACCGACGCATGCAAGCCAGGCGCTGGTCGGGCCAGTTGCGGCGGGCAACGGACGGTGTGCGACTCGCCTTGCGCGCGTCGTGCCGACGACCACCGCCCAACGAGGAGACCGAATTGCGCAGACAGGATATTCAACTGCTGGCCGCGGCACGCAGCGGCGACGGCGCTGCCCGATGCGAGGTCGGCCGCCGCTATCTGCTCGGCGTCGACGGCTTCCCGAAACACCTGGCTACGGGGCTGCAGCATCTCGGCGACCCGGGCGTGCGCGAGCTGCCGCAGGTGGCATCGATCATCGCCGCGAGCCTGACGCTGGATGAACTGCTGCAGTCAGGGCAGGCCGAGATGCTCGAGCGCGCGGCACGCGCGGGCAGCAGCGTCGCACTGCTCAAGCTCGGTGCCTGGCTGCTGACGCAGCCAAGGCGCTTCGACGAGGCCCGACAGAGGCTGCAGGCTGCAGCCGAGCGCGGCGACCCGCACGCTGCCGCGGCGCTCGATGCCGTGGCAAATGGCACCGGCGACGCCGATCGTGCCGCACGGCTGATGCGCTCGCTGTCGGCCACCGGCGCAGTCGACGCGGCGGCGGTGACGCAGTTCGCCGCGCACCAGGCGCTGGACGAGGGCGACCTGTCGCGCCTGATCCACTGCCTGGGCATGGCGCTGGAGTGCACGCCCGCGCCGACACCCGAACTGGCCGCCCTGATCGTCGCCAGCGTCAGCGTGGCCGAGCACGCCGGGCGCGCCGACGTGGGCCTGCCGGTGCACTCCGTCGAATCGAGCCTGGAGCTGTGCAGCGGCGCGGCCGACCTGCGCGCCACGTACGCACTCGGGCGCGCGTTGTCCGGCCTGACCGTCGGATCGATTCAGCCCCATCGACTGGTCGGCGCTGTCAACTTGCGCAAGGGCACCGCATTGCTGCTGCGCGCGGCGGACCAGGGCCAGGCCGAGGCCTGGCTGCACCTGTATCACCTCAGCTCGGACAACCGCTGCTCGGTGGCCAACCCGCAGATGGCACGCTTCTTCCTCGAGAAGGCGGCTTCGCACAGCCTGGTCGAGGCGCAACGCAAGCTCGGCGCGCTGATGCTGCGCGAGTCATCCAGCCTCGCCCACAGCGAGCTGGCCATCCACTGGCTGTACGCGGCGGCGCGTCAGGGCGATGCGTACGCGCGGCAACTGCTCGCTTCGCTGGTCCTGCCCGTGGCCGGCAGCGACGCGCAGGCGCAGCTCGTCATCGACGACGTGCAGCGCACCGACCCCTGGCTGGCGTCACGGTTGCGCCTGGCCAGGCGCTTCGGGCTGAGCAAGCTCGAGGCTCTGAGCGTGGACCCGGTCGCGGGCCGGCGGCCATGGGGCCTGGTCGTCGGACGCAATCCGTTCATCGCCCAGACCCGGCTCTCGGCGCCGCGCGCCATCCCGGCCACGACCACCGAGGCGCTGGACGATCTGACGAACGCGGCCACGCTGTTCGAGCGCACGCGACGACAACCCGGCGCGGTCGAGGGTGATCTACGTCGCCGCGCGCGCAGCCAGCGCGTTCTTTTCGAGCGCCATGCGGTCGACGAATCGTTGTTCTTTGCCAAGGCCAGCGCGGCAACGCTCGACGCGCTGCGCGTCGGCCCCAAGTGGGCCTTCCGGTCGCGCCAGGTGCTGCAGCTCGCACTCGGCGCCTGATCTCGCGGCGCGCGTGCGCGTGACGAAGGCCGTCGGCTCACGGCCGGCGCGATGGCTGCGAAATCCTGCCGTAGCATCGATGCGTTCGATTCAGGTTCAAACGCATCGCTCCGGCATGGATCGCCTGTCGCTTCTGCTGCACCGCCTGTCGCTCAGCGCCGGGGTCTTCTACTCCGGCCAGATCTGCGGCGTGCACGGCTTCGATCGCGACCTGCGGCGGGGCCACTTCCACCTCGTCAAGCGCGGACCGGTGACACTGACGGGGCGCGCTCACCGGCCGGTCCCGATCACCGAGCCCAGCCTGATCTTCATGCCGCGCCCGGACGCACACCGGCTCGTCGCCGATGACCGCGACGGCGCCGACGTGGTGTGCGCGTCGATCGAGTTCGGCGCCGGTGGACGCAACCCGATCAGCGACTCGCTGCCGGCCGTGGTGCTGGTGGCGCTGGCAGAGCTGCCCGGGGTGCAGCCGCTGCTGGAGCTGCTCTACGACGAAGCCTTCACGACGCATTGCGGTCGCCAGGCGGCGCTCGACCGGCTGTGCGAATTGCTGCTGATCCGTCTGCTGCGCTACTGCCTGGAGCGCGGCCTGACGCGGGGCGGCACGCTCGCCGGGCTGGCCGATGCGCGGCTGGCCAGGGCGCTGCAGGCAATGCACGACGATCCGGCCCGTGCCTGGGAACTGGTCGACATGGCCGCACTCGCCGGCATGTCGCGCGCGCGCTTTGCGCTGCACTTTCGCGCCGTCACCGGCCAGACGCCCTCGGACTACCTGGCCGCGTGGCGCATCGCGTCGGCACAGGCGCTGCTGCGTGCCGGACGCCCGCTCGGGCGCGTTGCCAACGAAGTCGGCTACGGCAGCGCGAGCGCGCTGACGCGGGCCTTCGTCCGCAAGGTCGGACAGCCGCCGACGCGTTGGCTGCGCCAGTCGGATGGACCGGCGGCGTGAGCATTGCGCAGCGACATCGCGCCCCCCCAGCGCGACACCGCGCACACCTCGAACGAGACGCAAGGACAGCGAATTGCGACGCACGGTATGCGCAGGCCGTGGTGGGTGACCTAGCATGGCTCGCCGATCGGCGCGAGCGCCAGCCGCCGCGCCACCCCGACCCATCGCCAAGGAGCCCAGCACATGTCCACCGCACCGATCCTGAAGACCCTGCACGCCATCGACCCCGCCGCGGCCCAGGGCGCACAGAAGGAAATCCTCGACAAGGCCGTCAAGGCCGTAGGGTTCCTGCCCAACATGTACGCCAACATGGCCAACGCCCCGGGCGTGCTCAGCACCTACCTGCACGGCTACGCACTGTTCCGCGGCGAGTCGGGGCTCACGCCCGCCGAGCAGGAGGTGGTGTTCCTTGCCGTCAGCCAGGTCAACGGCTGCAACTACTGCACCGCGGCGCACAGCATGATCGCCGACAAGAGGTCGGGCGTGCCGGCCGACGTGCTGCAGGCCATCCGTGCGCGCCGCCCGATCCCGAACGCGCGCCTGGCCGCACTGCATGCCTTGACGACCGAGATGGTCACGACGCAGGGGCGTCCGACCGCCGCGACGGTGCAGGCCTTCCTGGGTGCCGGCTTTCACGAGAAGGACCTGCTCTACATCATCCTCGCGATCGCGGTGAAGACGCTCAGCAACTACAGCAACCACGCCTTCGCGACGCAGGTCGACGAGGTCTTTGCGGCCTACCGGGTCGACTGACGTTGCCGCGGCTGGCCGGCACATGACGCCCAGGATCGTCCCGGTCGAATTCGAGCGCACGATGGGCTGCACGGCTGCCGAGCTGATCGCCTGGCTGCCCACGGCCCTGCCCGGCGCGCACATCGTTCCCGGTGCCCCCTCCGACGCCGGGTCCGGCAGCGCCGTGGCCGTGTTCCCCGACGGCCGCCTGACACTGGCCTGGCAGACGCTGCCCGAGCGGCGCATCGCCCTGCTGCGGATTCCCTGCCTGCGCGTGGGTTTCGCGTACGCCGGGCTGGACGAGCCGCGCCGGCAGCAGGTGCAGCGACACTTCGACCTGGCCACGCAGCGCGGCGGTGGTTGACGACCCGCCGCCAGCCGACACGCCCGCACCGCCTGCGCACCCGCAGGAGCGCCTGCCACCCCGGAGACGACCGATGCCATTCCTTGCCTCACTCCCCGCCGACGCCGGCGTGCGCCACATCCTCACGCTGAACCGCGCGGCGGGTCGCGCGCTGATCGAGTTGCACAGCGCCGCCCTGCGCAACGACTCGCAACTCACCGCAGCCGACAAGGAACTGATCGCGGCGTATGTCTCGGGCCTGAACGCCTGCCGCTACTGCCACGGCGTGCACAGCCAGACGGCCCGGGCGTTCGGCGTGCCGTCCGGCCTCATCGAGGCCCTGCTCGCCGACTTCGAGCACGCACCGGTCGAGCCGCGGCTGCGCCCGATCCTCGACTACGCGCGCGTGCTGACGCTGACACCGACGCGCGCGACGCAGCGTCATGTCGACGCCGTGTTCGCGGCCGGCTGGTCGGAGCGCGAGTTGCACGACGCCATCCTCACCGTGTGCCTGTTCAACTTCATGAACCGCCTGGTCGAGGGGCACGGCGTGAAGGGCACGCCGGGAACCTTCGCCGAGCGCGGCCAGGCGCTGCGCGACGTCGGCTACGCGCCGCTGCTGGCGCTGCTCGCCGAGCCGGACTCACCGCCCCGGTAAGCCGGCTCGAGCGCGGCCCTCGCGCGCGGGCACGACGCGACGGCGTATCGCAGCCCGCCCGGACGCGCGCGACTGCCGGATCGGAACTCAGTACTCCAGGCGCGCGAAGTACGTCGCCTGCGCCGCCGCGCGCGCCTGGGCCAGCGTGCGGATGCCCCGGTCGGCGAGCAGCGGGATCAGCCTGACGAAGATCTCGGCCGTCACGAGCGCATCGCCGAGCGCGGTGTGGCGGTCGACCACGGCCACGCCCAGGCGCTCGGCGATCGCCTCGAGCCGGTGCGACTCCTGGTTCGGATGCACGACGGCCGACAGCAGCAGCGTGTCGAGCACCGGCTGCTCGAAGCGTACGCCGGTGCGCTCCTCCTTCAACTGCAGGAAGCGCATGTCGAAGGCGGCGTTGTGCGCCACCAGCACGCTGTCGCGCGCATAGGCGTGAAACGCCGGCAGCACCGCGTCGATGGCCGGCTTGCCGGCGACCATCGCCAGCGTGATGCCGTGGATCGGGATCGATGCCGCGGGGATGCCGCGCTGCGGATTGACCAGTTGATCGAAGCACTCGGCCCTGAGCAGCTTGCCGTTGACGACCCGCGTCGCGCCGATCTGGATGATCTCGTCGCCGCCGGCCGGATCCATCCCGGTGGTCTCGGTGTCGAACACGGTGTAGGCCAGCTCGGTCAGCGGCCGGTCGTCGAGCGCGCGGCTGCTTTCGGTGCTGGCAAAGAGGTCGAAGTCGTAGTACTCGGAGCGGCCCTGCTCGTGCGCGGCGGCGGCGTCGATCTGCTCCTGCGCGGCGGCGCGCGGCGCCAGCGGCAGCAGGAAGCGGAAGAAGGCCTGCTGGCGCACACGGTCGCGCTCGAACCAGAACTCGCCGCCGTGACGCTGCACCACGTCGCGCACCGTCAGCGCGCTCGATGCGGTGCCGGTGGAGATCGGGTCCATCTCCCAGCTCATCACCGTCTCGGTGCTCATGGCCTGGCCGCTCCAGATCAGGTCGAGGTGGGCACGCTGGCGCCCACCCGGGGCCAGGCGCAGTTGCACGACGCCGACCTCGAACTCGGCGCGCAGGCGCAGCGCCAGGTAGGCCAGCGCCTGCAGCAGCGCGAAGCTGTCGAGCTTGAGCCAGAGCGTCGCGTCGACCTCGGCCGACCCGCTGCGCAGCCCGGCGACGGCCTCGATGCGGCGGCGCGCCGCCTGCACGAGGTCGGTGCCCAGCATCTCCTCGAGCGGCCAGCGGCTGGCCAGGTCCTGCGTGGCCTGCGCGGCGAGCTCGTCGATGCGGCGCGTCATGGCGTGCGCCTCGTCGCGGATGACGCCGATGAAGCGCTCGCGCAGCTGCGCATCGAGCCCGGCGTCGTCGAGCATCTCGACCGCCGCCTGCAGATTGGCCAACGAGCCGCGGCTGCCCTCGGTGAGCGCGTGCAGCAGCCGCTCCTGCGCGGCCTGCTGTTCGTACTCGCGCGTGATGTTGTCGAGCATCAGCACGAAGCCGCTGATCTCGGCTTCGGGGTGCGCGCCGCCGGGCGCGACCGGCGCCACGGCGTGCACCGGTGCCATCTGCGCGCGCAGCAGCTGCCCCGAACGCGTGACGGTGACGAACTGGGCGCTCGGGCTCGTCGCGCCGCGGCGCAGCCGCTGCTGCACCTGCTCGAGCGCGTGCGCGACCAGCATGCGGTCGAAGACGGCGTAGATCGACCGGCCCAGGCCGATCATCTCGGCGCCGCCGGACAGCAGCGGTGCGTCGGACAAGGCCCGGAACTGCGCCCGCGCGCGGTTGTTGTAGAGCAGGATGCGCCCGTCCAGGTTGCAGACCACGACGCTCTGCGTCAGCTCGCTCATCAGCGCGGCCAGCCGGTTGCGCTCCTGCGCGACACCGCGGCTGGCCTGCTCGACCTGCAGGGCGACGTCGCGCCGCAGCGCGTCGCGCTGGCCGGCCAGTTCGTTGAAGGCCTGCG
>JBBIPS010000093.1:0-9651 GCA_037442725.1 Burkholderiales bacterium
CGCAGCGTGCCGGCGCCGCGGCGCGGCGAGCTGGTGCGGTTGTTCTGCGACGAGCTGCGCACGCACAAGTCGCAACTCGCCGCGCTCGTCACGCTCGAGGCCGGCAAGGTCACGAGCGAGGGCGCCGGCGAGGTCCAGGAGATGATCGACATCTGCGACTTCGCGGTCGGCCTCGCGCGCCAGTTGCACGGCCTGACGATCGCCAGCGAGCGCCCCGGCCACCGCATGATGGAGCAGTGGCATCCGCTGGGCGTCGTCGGCGTCATCAGCGCATTCAACTTCCCCGTCGCGGTGTGGGCCTGGAACGCCGCGCTGGCGCTGGTCTGCGGTGACGCCGTGGTCTGGAAGCCGTCGGAGAAGACGACGCTGGCCGCGCTGGCGGTGCAGTCGCTGTTCGAACGCGCGCTGGTGCGCTTCGACTCGGCGGCGGCCGGCAGCGGCGCGCCGGCGGCACCGGCGCACCTCAGCCAGTTGCTGATCGGCGCGGCCGAGGTCGGCATGGCGCTGGTCGACGACCCCCGCGTCGCGCTGGTCTCGGCCACGGGTTCGACGCGCATGGGCCGGGCCGTCGGCCCGCGCGTGGCGGCGCGCTTCGGGCGCTGCCTGCTCGAGCTCGGCGGCAACAACGCCATCATCGTCGCGCCTTCGGCCGACCTCGACCTGGCCGTGCGCGGCATCCTCTTCGGCGCCTACGGCACGGCCGGCCAGCGCTGCACGACGACGCGCCGCGTCATCGCCCACGCCGGCATCCACGACGAACTGGCCGCGCGGCTCGAGCGCGCACGTGCCAGCCTGAAGGTGGGCGACCCGCGCGAAGCCGGCGTGCTGGTCGGCCCGCTGATCGACCGCGCCGCGTTCGACGCGATGCAGCGCGCGCTCGCCGAGGCGCGCGCGCAGGGCGGGCAGGTCAGCGGCGGCGAGCGAGTCATCGTCGGCGCAGCGGACGGCGTGCCGTACGCCGACGCGTACTACGCCGCGCCAGCGCTCGCGCGCATGCCGGCGCAGACTGCGGTGGTCTGCCACGAGACCTTCGCGCCGATCCTCTACCTGCTGCGTTACGCGTCCTTCGATGAAGCCATCGCGTTGCACAACGGCGTGCCGCAAGGGCTGTCGTCGGCCATCTTCAGCAACGACCTGCGCGAGGCCGAGACCTTCCTGTCGGCCGCTGGTTCCGACTGCGGCATCGCCAACGTCAACATCGGCACCTCGGGCGCCGAGATCGGCGGCGCCTTCGGTGGCGAGAAGGAGACCGGCGGCGGCCGCGAATCGGGCAGCGATGCCTGGAAGAACTACATGCGCCGCGCCACCAACACCGTGAACTGCTCGCGCGAACTGCCGCTCGCGCAGGGCGTCAGGTTCGACGTGTAGGAGCCCCGCCGGCCCGGCGGCCGCGCAACAGGAAACCGCCCCGATGGGCGGTATTCCTGCGCGCCGGCATGCGGCGCCGATCGCAGCGGCGATCGACGCGTCGGCCGAGCGATTACTTGCGGTTCCTGCGCGACAGTGCGACCGCAGCGACCAGACCGACGAAGACCAGGGTCCAGGTGCCGGGCTCGGGCAGCGGTTGTCCCCCGGTGGCCGCAGCGAGCGCCGGCGCGAGCGCCAGCGCGGCGATCGAGGCGCGAAGAGCGAGGGTCCTGGCGCGTGCTGACATGACGGGCCCTTTCGAAGCCGAGGCGGGAACACAAGGCTATCGGCCGCCCGGCGGGCGTGTCAACAGGCGGGGCGCACCAAGCCAGGGGCACAGCGGTCGTTGTTGGCAGAAGTCCGGCCCGCGGTCTCGCGCCGCGACGAACCGGCGAGTCGATCGATGGGCGGCGGGCCGGGGGTTTACCGCAGTCACCTGGCTGCTCGTTCAACGGCCTGCCGCGCAACGCGCCGCCATGCGTCCCGGACCGACCGGAGCCGGACACGCCGCCGCTCAGGCGCCGTGCGACCGAGGCGGGACGCAACGTCACCGCCCGAGCCGTGTCCGCCTTCGATCGCACTTCACCCGAAGCCGCACCGGCTGCACGCAGCCGGGGCGGGGGCGCGCGCCTCGACGGCACGCCGCGCTCGCCGTCAGGGTCGGCTCCGAGGTCCAGGCCGGTGCTGTGATCCGTGCGCGGTCGAAAACCCGCCGGCTCGACCGCGGCGGCAGTCGACGAGACCGGACTCGCCCGCTTCCGCCCGCCGTCGAGCCGGCCGGGAGGTGGCGCCGGGCCGTGCCGGGAGTGTTGGAAGATCTACGCCCCTGGGTCGCCCTCGAAGCGCCGGAAGCAGGCCTGGGCGTCCGCCGTGCGCGGCAACTGCTCCAGTGACTGTTCCAGGCCGTCCGGGTCGTTGGCGCGCCACGGGCCGGCCGCATCGGAGACGAGGTCGGGCTGAAGGGTTGTGCCCATTAGTTGGTGCTACGCGTCGATCGGCCGCTCCGCGCTGGCGGCACGGTACCCACTAGCTACATTGGGAGGCCCCCCGGCTCTGCCGGGGAGGTAGTAGAAGTTCCTGATTAGCGAGAAACCTCAGCAGGCTCATCTGGTGAGCCTGCGAGGGCCGAACATGGCTGCATCAACCCCGGAGGTGTGCCATGAAGATGAACCGAGTGCAGTTTCAACCTGGGCTGTCGATGCCTGAGTTCTACCAGCGATACGGAACCGAAGCGCAGTGCCGCGCGGCGCTGGAGGCGGCGCGTTGGCCCACCGGGTTCGCCTGCCCGGCCTGCGGCGGCGCGGCGCGTACCAGTTTCGAGCGCGGCGGGCTGCGCTACTGGCAGTGCGGCGCCTGCGCCCACCAGTGCAGCCTGATCAGTGGCACCATCTTCGAGTCCAGCAAGCTGCCCCTGTCGCGCTGGTTCCTGGCCATGCAGATGCTGACCCAGTCCAAGAACAACGTCTCGGCGCTCGAGCTCATGCGCCAGCTCGGGGTCAGCTACCGAAGCGCCTGGCTGATGAAGCACAAGATCATGGAAGCCATGCGCCTGCGCGAGGACCGGCGCGAACTCAGCGGGCGCGTGGAGATCGACGATGCCTACCTCGGTGGCGAGCGCTCGGGGGGCAAGCGCGGGCGCGGCTCGGAGAACAAGGTGGCGTTCGTGGCCGCTGTGCAGACCACGCCCCGCGGGCAGCCGGTTCTGGCGTGCCTGCGTCAGCAGCCTCATACCGAGGAAGAGGTGGCCGTCTTCGCCGCCAGCCACATCGCCCCTTCGGCCACCGTTGTCTCCGACGGGCTGTGGTGCTTCGGCGCGGCCACCATCGTCGGCGCCGAGCATGAGCGCCACGTCACTGGTGGTGGAAAGACCAGCGTGAAGCTGCCGCAGTTCAAGGCCATCAACACCTTGCTGGGCAACCTCAAGACCGCGATCAGCGGTTCGTACCACGCCTTCGACTTCGCCAAGTACGCTCACCGCTACCTCGCCGAGTTCCAGTACCGCTTCAACCGACGCTTCGACATGAAAATCATCCGGTCTCGTTTGCTCACCGCCCTAGTGCTCGCCCCACCGTCCTGTGAGCGCGCCCTACGGGCTGCTGAGGTTTCTCGCTAATCAGGTAGAAGTTTGACGTTTCAGGGGTTGTCCACCTTAGAGACTTCCAGACGTGAGCCGCCAAGCACACGAAAGGAAGTACCACGATGGACAGGTTTGAAAGTTTGAGCCACACGGCATGGGACCGCAAATATCATGTTGTCTTCATCCCGAAGTGCAGGCGACGAACGCTCTACGGGCAACTCAGGCAGCACCTGGGAGAGGTGTTGCGCGAGCTGGCGTCGCAGAAGGAGTGCAGAGTCGAGGAGGGGCATCCGATGCCAGACCACGTCCACATGATGCTGTCGATTCCGCCGAAGTACGCGGTGTCGCAGGTGGTGGGGTTCATCAAGGGCAAGAGCGCGATCCACCTGGCGCGGGCGTACGGGGAGCGCAAGCGCAACTTTGTCGGGCGACACTTTTGGGCCCACGGGTACTTCGTCTCGACCGTAGGCCGAGACGAAGCCGTGGTCCGGGAGTACATCCAGAAGCAAGAGCAAGAAGACCAGAGGCTGGACCAACTGGCCCTGTGGAGATGACCGGCCAGCGATGAGGTGGCCCAACCAATGAGGGGCCGCGTCAGCGACCCCTTCCAGCCGCATTGAGCGGCTCACATCCCGAATGCCCCCGGCTTTGCCGGGGGATGGTTACCTACCTGACGACCAGCGGTCGCATCATGTCGTGCTCTTCGTGCTCGAGGATGTGGCAGTGCCACACGTACTCGTTGCCTGCGGTGTGGGGGCTGGCCGGCACGGCAAACGGCACCGCCGGGAGATCAAACCGCATGATCACCCGCGTGACCTGGCCCGGGTTCATGCGCACGGTTTCCCGCCATCCCAGTTCGTTCGCGTCCGGAGCGATCAGTTGGCCCTGGTAATTGGGAATTCCGCCGGCGTACTGCTTGACGCTGAAGGCCTGCCGCGACAGCACCTGAACGTTGACCAGGTGGAAGTGCATCGGGTGGGTGTCGGCGGTGAGGTTGACGATTTCCCAGACTTCGGTGCTGCCCGCCGCGACGTTCTCCGTCAGCGGGAGCGCGTCGTATGCGCGGCCGAATGCGGGAGTGGCCTTGCCGACCGGCGGTACCGGCGCAACGTCGGTTCCGAGCATCTGAATCAGGCGGCCGTAGGCATCGAACGCCTCGTTCAGCGTGAGCCGCCTGACCGGCACGCCCGCTGGAATTGGTGTGGGCACGCCGGGCGTCTGGACCACGATGAAAGGATCGAGCGGGTTGCCCAGCGTGGCCGGCAGCGTGATGGCCGGATCGGCCGGGCCGACCAGCGGATCCACGACGATCTGCAGCAGGGTCCGCGTGTTGGGCCCGAGACCCGGCAACGAGGTCGGCGTCTTCGGGTTCTGCGGATAGTAGTCGTTCAGCGGCGATCCCTTGGGGAACGGTGCCGGCGCATCGTTGTAGAGGATCAGCACCGATCCGGGTGCAACGGCACGGAAGTCGACGATCAGATCGGTACGCTCGGCTGGCGCCATCAGCAGCACCGGCTGTTTGGGCCCGTTGAGCATCGCCGGCGCGGGCAGGAAGCCGCCCTCGGTGCCGATCTGGACGAACGCCGGCCCGGCCACGTTCGGGCTCGGTTCGGTCGCCGCGACGCCGTTGATCCCCTGCGCATAGACCAGCCGCGGGTTGAGGAAGCGGGCGTTGCAGGCGTTGAGCATGCGCCACCGGTACTGGCGCGGCTGCACGTGGAGCGTCGGGTAGGCGGTGCCGTTGACCAGCATCGTGTCACCGAAGAACTCGGGGATGGACGAAGGGTCGGGCAGGGGCAGCGTCGGCGGCGGACCGACGACCCAGCGCGCAGGCTCGTAGACGTGCGCGTACCACAGATCACCCGGCCGTGACGAAGGCATGACGATGGGCCAGGTCGGGTCGGTCGCGACCACCGACGGCGAGACGAAGACCTTGTCCTGGAACACCAGGTAGGTCGTTCTCGGATCGAGCGGCCCGGGCAGGTTATACGGTGCGCCACCGAGCAAGATCGTCTCGTAATCGTCGTACAGCACATAGGCCGAGGCGAGGCCGGCGTAGGCGTTGGTGCGCGTGATGCCGATCGCATGATCGTGGTACCACATCATGCGAGCGCCCTGGTTGTTCGGGTAATACACCTCCTGCTCGTTCGGCAGGGCCGCGGGATTGCGGATCGGATTGGCGAAGGTCGGGTTCAGCGGGCTCGGGGTGAAGCTCCTGCCCATGTTGCCGCTGGGATCCCACCAGCTTTCCGGGCCGCCGTCGCTGATCCACGGCACGAACCCGCCGTGCAGATGGGTGGCGACCCGGTTCGGACCGAGGTTGGCACCGGGGATCGTGGTGTCGATCGGGATGATGCCGTTGCCGCTCAAGTTGTTGCGGAAGGTGATCTGCACCGGCGTGCCGCGCTTGGCGGCGATGACACCGCCCAGATGCCGGAACGTGCCGGCCTGGCCATAGCCGCGCAGGCGGGTCGGATTGGGCAGTTGCGGGTGAAGCTGGTCCGCGTAATCGCCGATGTCGATCGTGTAGTGCGTGACCCCCGGCTGCCACCACGGCTGGACCACCGCGTCGGGCGCAGCAATCGGGATGCCGGCTCCGCCGACGCCGCGCATGGGCTGGATGAACTTGACAAGATTCGGACTCTGCGAGAAGGCGTACGCCCCCCGCATCATGCCCATCCACGGAATGAGCGTTGCGGCTCCAGCGGCCGCGCCGGTCTTGATGAATTGACGCCTTGAAGACATGACGGACTCCTTCCCGAAGGTCAAGCGTTGAAAGACCCGCGCGTAAGAATATGTATAACTTCGTGACGCCTTGTGAGCCGGGTCAATCGATGTCTTGAAACTTGGCACACCTGTTCGTAGCCCTCGCGCGCGCGCGCTGAAGCGGGCGGCCAACGCGCAATGCCAGGCCAGCATGGCCGTTCGAGCGCAAACGTCGCAGCCTGCCGGAAATGTTCTGGCTGCGCTGCTGCCAGACTGGGCGCTGCCGGCCGCGTGCGACGGCGCGCTGATGCGTGCTGCCGTGACCCATGGAGCGGGCGACACAGCGGTCGCGGCAGTTCTACGGGATGGCAGGCCTGCGCTCAAGGTCGTTGACCTGACACGTGACCGGATCCAGTCAGATCAAGCGCGCGATGCGTTCCAAGGTTGCACCCGGTTCCGGCGGCGACGTGGACTACCGACGTACCGGCTTGAGGCGCGCATGCGGCGATATGGCGGGCGTGAGGGCCGGGTTGTCAGTGCTTGACGTCGTGGTCGACAGCCAAACCGACGAGAGCGTCCTGGTAGACCAGCCGCGGGTCTTCGGAATCCGGCTGGATGTCGCCCGAGCCGACGAAGGTCGGCCGCCACGGCCCCTGACCCACGAAGCGCGTTGGTTCGACCCGCGCCAACCCGGCGATGGGCGGCGCGTTCGACGCCCCATGCATCGTCTCGATGCGATTCGCGCACGCGTCCCACCAGTCCGGGATGGCGTTCACTGCGTGCCGGCGCGGATCGTGGCGCATCAGCGCTCGCCCTTGCGATACGGCTTCATCAGCGCCTGCGGATAGGCGGCGCGGCGCGCCATCAGCACCAGCGCGACGATGGCCATCGCGTACGGCAGCATCAGGTAGAGCTGGTAGGGCAGGTCGACGCCGGACACGCCGCCGCCGGCCTGCTGCAGGCGCAACTGCAGCGCGTCGAAGAACGCGAACAGCAGCGCGCCGAGCAGTGCCTTGCCCGGCCGCCACGAGGCGAAGACGACGAGCGCGACGCAGACCCAGCCGCGGCCGTTGACCATGTTGAAGTAGAAGGCGTTGAAAGCCGACAGCGTCAGGAAAGCGCCGGCCATCCCCATCAGGCTCGATCCGGCGATGACGGCGCCGCTGCGCAGGCCGACGACGTTCAGGCCCTGGCCCTCGGCGGCGGCCGGGTTCTCGCCGACCATGCGCAGCGCCAGCCCGAGCGGCGTGCGGTACAGCAGCCAGGCCAGCAGCGGCACCAGCAGCAGCGCCAGCAGCGTCGGCGGCGTCTGCGCATTCACGACCGGAATCGGCAGCCACGCCATCGGCTCGAAGGCGGTGATCGTCGGCGGGCGGTCGACCCTGGGGAAGCTGACGCGGTAGGCGTAGCTCGCCAGGCTCGACGCCAGCAGCGTGATGCCGAGTCCCGAGACGTGCTGCGACAGCGTCAGCACGACGGTGAGCAGCGCGTGCAGCGTGCCGAACAGCGCGCCCGCCAGCGCGCCCACGGCCATGCCGCCCCACAGGCCCAGGCCCTGGTAGACCGCGAGCCAGCCGGCAAAGGCGCCGGCGACCATGATGCCCTCGATGCCGAGGTTGAGCACCCCCGCGCGCTCGCACAGCAGAACGCCCAGCGTGCCCAGGATCAGCGGCGTGGCGATGCGCAGCACTGCGACCCAGAACGGCGCGGCCAGCAGCAGGTCGAGCACCTCGGTGCCCATCAGCCGCGCCCCGTGCCGCTGGCGGCGCGGCGCTCGAACAGCACGACGCGGTACTGCGTCAGCAGCGTGGCCACCAGGATCGCGATCAGGCTCGCTGCGACGATGACGTCGGCGATGTAGGTCGGCACCGCGACGGCGCGGCTCATGCTGTCGGCGCCGACCAGGATGCCGGCGACGAAGATCGCCGCCGCGACGACGCCGAGCGGGTGCAGCGCCGCGAGCATCGCGATGACGATGCCGGTGTAGCCGTAGCCGGGCGACATGTCGAGCGTGACATAGCCGGCGCGACCCGCCACCTCGATCGCACCGGCCAGCCCGGCCAGCGCGCCCGACATCAGCGCCACCTTGACGTTGACCCACGCCACCGGCATGCCGGCGAAGGCCGCGGCGCGCGGGTTGGCGCCGACGGCGCGGATCTCGAATCCGGTGGTCGTGAAGTCGAGCGCCCACAGTGCCAGCGCCAGCGCGAGCGCCCAGACGAGGCCGGTGTGGACGCGGCTGCGCTCGATCAGCCTGCCCAGGCCGAGCGCGTCCTGCAGCGCCACGCTCTGCGGCCAGCCCATCGCGCCGGCGTCCTTCATCGGCCCGTCGAGCAGCGCCGAGACGCCCAGCAGCACGATGAAGTTCATCAGCAGCGTCGTCACCACCTCGTCGACGCCGAGCCGGCTCTTGAGCAGCGCCGGGCCGAGCAGCAGCAGCGCGCCGGCCAGCGCGGCGGCGGCCATCATCAGCGCGAACAGCAGCCACGGCGCGAGCGCCAAGCCGGTGCCGCCGTGCATCCCGCCCACGGCCACCGCGGCCAGCGCGCCGGCGTAGAGCTGGCCCTCGGCGCCGATGTTGTAGAGGTGGGCGCGGAAGGCCACCGCCACGGCCAGCCCGGTGAGGATCAGCGGCGTGGCGCGCGTCAGCGTCTCGGTCCAGGCGAAGCGCGAACCGAACCCGCCTTCGAGCAGCAGCGCATAGGCCCGGCCCACCGGTGCGCCGGCCCACGCCACCAGCGCCGAGCTGACGAGCAGCGTGAACAGCAGCGCACCGATCGGTGCGGCCAGCAGCATGGCGCGCGAAGTCCGGCCGCGGCGCTCAAGCTGCATGCGCGGCCTCCCCGCTGCCGGCGATGCCTTCGGATGGCGCAGCGCCGGCCATCGCCAGTCCGATCTGCTGCAGCGACCACGCGGCGGCCGGCCGTGCCTCGCTCAGGCGGCCATGGTGCAGCACGGCGATGCGGTCGGCCAGCGCGAAGACCTCGTCCAGGTCTTCGCTGATCAGCAGCAGCGCTGCGCCGGCGGCGCAGGCATCGAGCAGCTGCTGGTGCACATAGGCCACGGCGCCGATGTCCAGCCCCCAGCTCGGCTGGTCGGCGACGATCAGCGTCGGCGCAGCACGCGCCGCCGCGGCGTCGTCCGGGTCGCTGCCGTCGCCCATCAGCGCGCGGCCGAGGATGAGCTTCTGCAGGTTGCCGCCCGACAGCGCGCGTGCGCTCATGCCCAGCCCGCCGGCCTCGGTGCCGCGCACGTCGAAACGCTGCACCAGCCGCTGCGCGTGCGCCCATGCGGCGCGCCGGCGCACGATGCCCGCGCGTGCGAATGCCGGGCTGGCGTAGCGCTCGAGCACCGCGTTCTGCCACAGCGGCAGGTCGCCGATGGCGCCGACCGCCTGGCGGTCCTCGGGAATGCGCGCGACGCCGGCGTCGACCCAGTCGCGCGGCCGCGCCGGCAAGGCG
>JBBIPS010000094.1:0-9619 GCA_037442725.1 Burkholderiales bacterium
CACGCCGGCCACGGCGACGGCAACGACGAGAACCCGGACCCGTTTCATCGCGCCGATTCTACGGCCCGGCGCCGGCGTGGCCGCCGTCGGCCGCGGCCCCGCGGGCGCGCTGCGGGCGCCGTCGCACAATGCGCGCCATGAGCGAATCCACGCCGCACGCGCCGACCCTGCTGCTGGTCGACGGCTCGAGCTACCTCTACCGTGCCTACCACGCGCTGCCCGACCTGCGCTCGCCCGACGGCTTCCCGACCGGCGCGATCCACGGCTTCATCGCGATGATGAAACGCCTGCGCGAGCAGGTCGGCGCGGGCCACGCGGCGTGCGTGTTCGACGCCCCGGGGCCGACCTTCCGCGACGCCTGGTACCCGGCGTACAAGGCGCAGCGCGCGCCGATGCCCGACGATCTGCGCGCCCAGATCGCACCGATCCACGAGGCGGTGCGGCTGCTCGGCTGGCCGCTGCTCGAGGTGCCCGGCATCGAGGCCGACGATGTCATCGGCACGCTCGCGCGCGCCGGCGCGGCCAGCGGCCACCAGGTGCTCATCTCGACCGGCGACAAGGACCTGGCGCAACTCGTGACGCCGCAAGTCACGCTGATCAACACGATGAGCAACGAGCGGCTCGACGTCGACGGCGTGCGCGCCAAGTTCGGCGTGCCGCCGGGTCGCATCGTCGACTATCTGGCGCTGGTCGGCGACACGGTCGACAACGTGCCCGGCGTCGAGAAGGTCGGCCCCAAGACCGCTGCCAGGTGGCTCGCCGAACACGACTCGCTCGACGGCGTGATCGCGGCGGCCGCGGGCATCAAGGGCGCGGTGGGCGAGCACCTGCGCCGCGCGCTGGACTGGCTGCCGCAGGGCCGGCGCCTGGTCACTGTCGTGACCGACTGCGACCTGAGCGACCACCTGCCTGGCTGGCCGTCGGTCGAGCAACTGGCGCTGCAAGCCGCGGACCGCGCCGGGCTGCTCGACTTCTTCCAGCGCTACGGCCTGCGCACGTTCCGCAAGGAGCTCGAGGCCGAACCCGGCATGGGCGTGCCGGAGCCGGCCAGCGTCGGCCGCGTCCAGCGTGCCGGCGCCGCCGCCGCGGCCGACACCGACCCGCCGATGCCGCCCGATAACACTGATCTGCAGCGTCACTACGAGACCGTGCTCGACTTCGAGCGGCTCGACCACTGGATCGCGCGCTTGCGCGCGGCCAGCCTGTGCGCGCTCGACACCGAGACCGACTCGCTCGATCCGATGCGCGCGCGCATCGTCGGCATCTCGTTCGCGGTGACGCCGGGCGAGGCCGCCTACGTGCCGCTGCGCCACGACTATCCCGGCGTGCCCGACCAGCTTGCGCTCGACGCGGTGCTGGCGCGGCTGCGGCCCTGGCTCGAGGATGAAGCCGCGGCCAAGGTCGGCCAGCACATCAAGTACGACACGCACGTGCTGGCCAACCACGGCGTCACCGTTCGCGGCTGGCAGCACGACACGATGCTCGAGAGCTACGTGTTCGAGGCGCACCTGACGCACGGGCTGGAAAAGCTCGCCGAACGCCATCTGAACCGCAAAGGCCTGAGCTACGAGGACCTGTGCGGCAAGGGCGTGAACCAGATCCCGTACGCGCAGGTCGACGTCGCGCGTGCCACCGAGTACAGCGGCGAGGACAGCGAGATGACGCTGCAGGTGCACCAGGTGCTGTTCCCGCGGCTGGCGGCCGAGCCGGGACTGCTGCACGTCTATCGCGCCATCGAGATGCCGACTTCGGCGCTGCTGGTGCGCATCGAGCGCCACGGCGTGCTGATCGACGGCGCGTTGCTGGCCGTGCAGAGCCGCGAGCTCGCCGAGCGCATGCTGGCGCTCGAGCAGCAGGCCTACACGCTGGCAGGCCAGCCGTTCAACCTGGGCTCACCCAAGCAGATCGGCGAGGTCCTGTTCGGCCGGCTCGGCCTGCCGGTGAAGAAGAAGACCGCCTCGGGCACCCCCAGCACCGACGAGGAAGTGCTGCAGGAGCTGGCCGCCGACTACCCGCTGCCGGCGCGCATCCTCGAGTACCGCAGCCTGGCCAAGCTGAAGGGCACCTACACCGACAAGCTGCCGCTGATGGTCAACCCGGCCACCGGCCGCGTGCACACCACCTACTCGCAGGCGGTGGCGGTGACGGGAAGGCTCTCGAGCAACGAGCCCAACCTGCAGAACATTCCGATCCGCACGCCCGAGGGCCGGCGCGTGCGCGAGGCCTTCATCGCGCCGCCCGGCTGCGTCATCGCCTCGGCCGACTATTCGCAGATCGAGCTGCGCATCATGGCCCACATCAGCGGCGACCCGGGCCTGACGAACGCCTTCGCGTCGGGACTCGACGTGCACCGTGCCACCGCGGCCGAGGTCTTCAACCTGCTGCCCGACCAGGTCACGCCCGAGCAGCGGCGTTACGCCAAGACGATCAACTTCGGCCTCATCTACGGCATGGGCGCGTTCGGGCTGGCGCAGGCGCTGGGCATCGAGCAGAAGGCGGCGCGCGACTACATCGACCGCTACTTCCAGCGCTTTGCCGGCGTGCGCCACTACATCGACGAGACCAAGGCGCGCGCGGCCAGGCTGGGCTATGTCGAGACGGTGTTCGGCCGCCGCCTGTGGCTGCCCGACATCCGGGGCGGCAACGGACCGCGCCGCGCCGGTGCCGAGCGCCAGGCGATCAACGCGCCGATGCAGGGCACGGCGGCCGACCTGATCAAGCTGGCGATGATCGCCGTGCAGGCGGCGATCGATGCCGAGCGGCGCCGCACGACGATCGTGATGCAGGTGCACGACGAGCTGGTGTTCGAGGTGCCCGAGGACGAGGTCGATTGGGTGCGCACCGAGGTGCCGCGGCTGATGGCCGACGTCGCCGCGCTGAACGTTCCGCTGCTCGCCGAGGTGGGCGTCGGGCCGAACTGGGAGCGGGCGCACTGAGCGCCCGACGCGCTGCGGCTCGCTCGCGTTGTGCCGGTCGGGCCGCCAGGCCGCGCGCCGGCACTACAGCGGGTTGAACGACTTCTCGCGCCGGTAGTGCACGTAGCCGACGCTGGCGCCGCTGCGCAGGCCGACGCCGAGGCGGATCGGCGCCAGCGTGATTCCGTCCAGCCGCTGGTAGTTGACGCCGACGCCGCCGATCCAGTACAGGCTGCCGTCGACACCCGGGAAGCGTTGGTAGATCGCGCTCGCGCGTGGCAGGTTGTAGACCAGCGTGAAGACCTTGGACGCATTCGCGCCGGCATCGAAGCCGATCGACGGGCCGCTCCAGTAGACCCGGCCGCCGCCGCCGGACTTCAGCGTCAACCGGCCGTTGCCGTAGACGACGCCGACGGCCAGCGCCGCCGAGGCCTCCTCGCCCTTGATGTAGCCGTTG
This sequence comes from Burkholderiales bacterium, assembly GCA_037442725.1. Taxonomy (GTDB): domain Bacteria; phylum Pseudomonadota; class Gammaproteobacteria; order Burkholderiales; family Burkholderiaceae_C; genus Pseudaquabacterium. The sequence goes on from JBBIPS010000094.1 coordinate 3,373, forward strand.
GGCCGCCCCTGCTCCCTGAACAGCTTCTCGATCACCTTGGCCAGACCCTCGGTGGTGCTGCCGAAGAAGTCGGTGGCGGCCTTGAGCACCGTGCCCTCGTCGTAGGTCGCGCTGCTGTCGGCGGCCGCGGCCGGCGTCGCCGACACGCTGGCCAGGCCGAGACCGACCAGATGGATCAACGCGTCGCGGCGGCGCGGCGCGAGCGGGCGAGCGTGGACGCCCGGCTCGGTCAGGGTGCCGTCCATTGCAGTGCGGTCGGACATGGGGTGCGCGCTCCTGGGGCGTCGTGTCGCCGAGTCGTCGACATGACGGCTCGGGGCGGAGGGCGATCATCGCGCGAATCGGCGCCGCGAGCCGGGCACGGCACGCATCCGCACCGGGGTGCGCGGGGGGTTCGCGCCGCACCGATGCCGCCTCACATCAACGCACGGATCCCCTGGATCACGCGGTTGAAGATCCAGACGTTGAAACTGCCCAGGGCGATCACCACCGACCAGCGGTACAGCGCCACCGCGCGCTCGCGCGGCACGTGTTCACCGGTGCTGAGGTAGAGCGCGAAGAAGAAGATCGACGGCACGGCGGTCAGCGCAAACAGCACGCCCGCGATGATGAACATCACTTTCATGGTCGGTGTCGTCCTCCGGCGATTCGGCAGCGTGTCCGCGGCGCGGGCGCTACAGCAACAGGGCCAGCCGCTCGAGAATGAGCACGGCGAAGAAGCCGCCCGCGGCGATCAGCGCCCACTTGACGATCAGCACGCCGCGCCGCCGCCACGCCACCTGGCCGGTGCCGACGTACAGCGCGAAGCACAGCACGCTGGCCGCGAGCAGCAGACCGAAGACGAGCCGGGCCAGCAGCATCGGGCGGCGACGCTCGGCTACCAGGCCGGCGCCAGCTCGGCCAGGCCGGCCGGCGCGCGCGTGGCGTCGTCGAAGGTGATGATCTCTGCGGCACCGGGCTCGGCCAGCAGCTTGCGCAGCAGCAGGTTGTTCAGCGCGTGCCCGCTCCTGAAGGCGGTGTAGCTGGCCAGCATCGGGTGACCGACGTTGTAGAGGTCGCCGATGGCGTCGAGGATCTTGTGCTTGGCGAACTCGTCGTCGTAGCGCAGGCCGTCGGCGTTGAGCACGCGCGAATCGTCGACGACGATCGCGTTGTCCATGCTGCCGCCGAGCGTGAGGCCGCGCGCACGCATCGCCTCGACGTCCTTGCTGAAGCCGAAGGTGCGGGCGCGCGCGATGTCGCGCTTGTACCGGCCCGAGCCCATGTCGAAGGCCACGCGCTGGCCGGTGGCGTCGACCGCCGGGTGGCCGAAGTCGATCTCGAAGGCGAGCTTGAAGCCCTCGAACGGGTCGAGCCGCGCCCACATCGGCTTGGCGCCCTCGCCCTGGCGCACCTCGACGGTCTTGAGCACGCGCAGCAGGCGCTTGGGCGCGTCCTGCAGCGCGATGCCGGCGCTCTGCAACAGGAAGACGAAACTCGCCGCCGAGCCGTCGAGGATCGGCACCTCGTCGGCCGTGATGTCGACGATCAGGTTGTCCAGCCCGAGGCCGCAGCACGCCGACATCAGGTGCTCGATGGTCTGCACCCGCGGCGCGCCGGGGTCGCCGCCGACCGAGATCGTCGAAGCCATGCGCGTGTCGCTGACCGCATCGACTCGCACCGGGATCTCCACCGGCGTGGCCAGGTCGACGCGCCGAAAGACGATGCCGGTGTCCGGCGGCGCCGGCCGCAGCGTCAGCTCGACCTTCTGGCCGCTGTGCATGCCCACGCCAACGGCGCGAGTGAGCGACTTCAGGGTGCGCTGCTGCAGCATGGCGGGCATTGTCCCGCGAAACCGCGACGCCCCCGATTCCGGCCGGATCGAGCGCGGCCCCGATCGGACCCGGGAGGTACGAATGTCGCCGCCCCCCGACTTCGCCTGCTCAGGTCCCCGGCACCCACCTCTGCAGCGCGAGCGTGAGACCGAACGCGACGATGGCCAGCACCGCCGGCACGTTCTGCCCGCCGCCGGCGAGCACGACACCGTCGAGCACCGACATGCCGGCGATCAGCGTCACGACGGCGCGCGGCACGTCGCCCGGCGCGCGGCGGCGCAGCAGGTGCAGCGCGAACGCGAGCACCGCCGCGTACAGCAGCAGCGGCATCCAGACGACCGAGGCCGACAGCGCCAGCGCCAGTCCGTACACGACCGGCACGGCGAGGAACCCGAGCGGCCACAGCGCCCCGATGCGATCCAGGTGCTCCTGCTTGGCGATATACGTCAGGCCGATCAGGTGGCACAGCAGGGCCAGCGCCGCGAGGACGACCGCGGTCGGCAGGGCAACGGCGAGGCTGAACGCCGCCGTCACGACGACGAAGACCCGACACAGGCCCATGACCAGCGGGCTCAGCGGATTGCCCTTGTGATGCGCGTTGTAGACCACGATCGCGGCGGCGAGCGCCGCGCCGGCGGCGAGCGCACGCCATGCGGGCAGTCCGTCCGGTCCGACACTGGCCCCGACCACGCCGGCCATGCCGAGCGCCAGCAGCCCGAAGCCGACGACGAACACCTGCCGCGCCGACACCCGGCCCGACGGTATCGGACGCTCGGGACGATGCTTGGCGTCGAACTCGCGGTCGAAGGCGTCGTTGAGGAACATCCCGCCGACGTAGAACAGCGACAGCGCCAGCATCAGCACGGGCAGGCGCGCATCGGCCAGGCTGCCCCCGGCGAGCACGGCGCCGACGAGGACGTTGGTCCAGACCGTCGGCAGGTTGGAGATGCGGCCGAGCCGCAATGCCAGCCGCAGGTTCACGGCGCCAGCTCCGTGCGTACCCACTCGAGCTCGCGCGCCACCGCAGCGTCGACGCTGCCGCTGCGGAACGGCTCGGGCAGAACGCCCCAGGTGTAGGTCTCGACTTCGAGGTGCGCCGACACCGGGTGCACGCGCTGGATCGCCAGCACCTCGAGGATGAACGATTGTGTCGAAGCGAACGGCGCCAGCTGGTCGAGGAAGACGGGGACATGGAAGTGAACGCGCCACTCCCGCTGCGCCGCCGCGCCATGCAGCGAGGCCAGCGCGTCGGGCAGGTCGGCGAAACGCGCGAGGCCGCCCGGTCCGAGCTGCACCACCTGGTGCAGGTACACGGGGTCGTCGAAGCGCCGCAGCGCCTCGAGCGCAGCCGCGTCGAGCGTGGGCAGCCGCAGCCCGGCGCTGATCTGCATCTTGTGCACACGGATCCCCGCCCGGTCGAGCCGGTGGATGCAGTCCGCGGCTTGCTCGAATTCCACCGCGGCGTGGCACAGGTCGAGACACACGCCGAGGTGGTCGTGCAGCGCACGCCCGGCCGCGTCGCGGTCGAGTCCGGTGAGTTCCATCGTGCGGCGCACGGCGGCCGGGCCGTGCAGCTCGCGCTCGAAGAAGGCGACGGCTTCGGCGACGGTCTCGACGAAGCAATGCGGCTCGGGTTCGAGCGCAAGCCCGATCAGCCGCCCGGTGCGCGCGCGCAGTTCGACGAGGTGCGCTACGTGGCGCAACAGATGCTCGACCATGAGCGCCACGTCGTGCGGCCCGCCGAGCGCGGGCTTGTACGCGCCGGGCACGGTGCTGACGCTGCCCTCGATGGCGCGCTCGCCCGGCGACGCATCCGGCAGCAGGGCGGCGAGCAGGTCGGCGAGCCGGTCGGTGTAGCGCAGCCGCTCCGGGTCGCGCCAGTCCGGCAGGTAGACGTCCTCCTTGACGCGGGTGCCGTGAAAGGCGCCGTAGGGAAAGCCGTTGACGGTGAAGACGTACATGCGGGCCCGGCCGAGGAAATCCCGGAACTCGGCCAGTGCCGCGGGTTCGGACAGCTCGGCGGCCGCGCGCGCCGACAGACGCAGGCCGACACCGAAATCACCCTGGGGCCGCAGCCGGTCGCGTACGGCCACCACATGACGGTCGAGGTTCGCGCGGACCTCGGCCCACGACTCGCCGGGGTGGATGTTGCTGCAGTACGTGAGGTGAACGCCGGCGCCCAGCTTCACGCGCCAAGCTCCCGTCGCCGCAGCCAGACCAGTGCACGCAGGATCTCGTCGGCATCCATCTGGTGCACCTCCGCGCCGACGCCGAGCTCACGCAGCAGCGTGATCGTGAGCTCGCCGCCGAGGTGCTCGCGAAACTCGCGCAACCCGCGCAGCAACTGCCATTGGCCGTCCTCGTCACGCGACTCGAGCGCCGGGTGCCAGAGGTGGAAACCCAGCCGCTTGAGCAGGGCATGCACGCGGTCCTCGCCGCCGGGCTGCAGCATGCCGACCTGCACCGAGTAGCGCGTGTCGAGCGCCAGGCCGATCGCCACCGCCTCGCCGTGGCGCAATTCGTGTGCCGTGAGCGCCTCGAGCTTGTGCGCCGACCAATGCCCGTAGTCGAGCGGTCGCGCGCTGCCGGTCTCGAACGGATCGCCGCCGTGGGCGATCTGCCGCATGTGCAGCTCCGCGCAGCGCCGGATCATGCGGCTCATCGCAGCAGATTCGCAGTCGCGCAGCGCGCCGGCGCTGGCTTCCAGCCATTCGAAGAACACGCGGTCGCGGATCAACGCCACCTTCACGGCTTCGGCGATGCCGGCGATCTTGTCGCGCGGCTGCAGCGTGCGCAGGAAATCGGAGTCGTTCAGCACCGCGAACGGCGGCGCGAAGCTGCCCAGGATGTTCTTCACCCCGAAGGCGTTGACGCCGTTCTTCACGCCGACGCCCGAATCGTTCTGCGCCAGCACGGTCGTCGGAACGCGGATGTGACGGATGCCGCGATGCGTGGTCGACGCGACGTAGCCGATCAGATCGAGGAAGGCACCGCCGCCGATGCCGATGACGAAGGCGTGGCGGTCGACGCCGAGTTCGACCAGCCGGTGCTGCAGGCGGGTGAGCCACTCGGGATCGTTCTTGACCTGCTCGCCACCGGGCACCACCACCGCCGGCGCCAGCATCTGCATGGCCTCGCCGTGCACGTCCGCGTAGCCGGCGATGTCGTGCGCGAGCGACGGGAACGACGCCGCGACGTTGGAGTCGATGAAAGCGACGAAGCGGTGACGCAGGCCGGGTTCGCAGCGCAGCAGCGTGTCGCGCAGCACCGGGTTGTCGTGCGCGAACAGGTGCTCGGTGAAGCACACCGGGTACTCGTAGCGCACCGAGAACGACTGCAGATAGCTGGCGCAGCCCGGCTCGGCGCGTTGCGGCAGGATGGCGATCTTGGCGCTCACGGTGCTGTGGCTCGCGTTCGGTGGGGCCGGGGCACGATCACTTGATCAGCATCGGGTCGGCCGCGGGCACACCCTGCGCCGGACCCGCGACGTTCGGCGTCTGCCCGCGCAGCACGGTGTTGCCTTCGAACAGCATGCGCTGGTCGACGGGTTCGGGGGCGAGCCAGTGCGACTCGATCATCTGGCCGCTCTGCGCGTAGGCGGCCAGCGCGTTGCCGTAGCAGGTGGCCACGACGTCGTCATACGGGATGCCGCGCTCGAGCATGAGCCGTGCGGTCTTGGGCACCGCGAGCGGATCGGACACGCCCCAGTCGGCGCTGGAGTCGACGAAGATGCGCTCGGCGCCGTACTGGCGCACGATCTCGACCATCCGCTCGCTGCCCATCTTGGTGTTTGGATAGAGCGTGAAGCCGGCCCAGAAACCGCGCTCGAGCACATCGCGCACGGTCTCCTCGTTGTTGTGGTCGATCATGACACGCGCCGGCGCCAGGCCCATCTCGATGGCCACATCCATGCTGCGCATCGTGCCGGCCTTCTTGTCGCGGTGCGGCGTGTGCACCATCACGAGCATGTCGTACTCGCGCGCGAGCTGCAGTTGCGCGCGGTAGTACTTGTCCTCGAGCGCGCTCTGGTCGTCGTAGCCGATCTCGCCCACCGCCACCACACCCTCCTTCGACAGGTAGCGCGGCAGGATGTCCAGCACCGCTTCGGCCAGCGCCTGGTTGTTCGCCTCCTTGCTGTTCAGCCCGATCGTGCAGTAGTGGCGGATGCCGAACTGCGACGCGCGGAAGCGCTCCCATCCGACGATGCTCGACAGGTAGTCGATGTAGCTGCCGACGTTGGTGCGCGGCTGGCCGAGCCAGAACGCCGGTTCGATGACGGCGACGATGCCCGCCGCCTTCATGCGCTCGTAGTCCTCGGTGGTGCGCGATGACATGTGGATGTGCGGATCGATGAAGCGCATGGGCCTTCTCCGGTGGGTCAGTTGAATTCGAGCACCGACGTCCAGTCGACACCGCGCGCCGCGACGATCGCC
>JBBIPS010000095.1:0-9596 GCA_037442725.1 Burkholderiales bacterium
CGCCGGCCATGAACGCCGCGCCACGCCGCCGCCAGCGCGGCTTCACGCTGATCGAGCTGATGATCGGTGTGGCGGTGCTGGGCATCCTGGTCGCGATCGCCTACCCGGGCTACCGCGACCAGGTCGCCAAGGGGCATCGCGCCGACGCCAGGACCGCGCTGCTCGCGCTGGCGCAACGCATGGAGCGCTTCTACACGGAGCGCAGCACCTATGTCGGCGCGACGCTGGGCGCCGCCGGCATCTTCCCGGCGGCGTCCGAGAATGGCTATTACACGCTGTCGATCACCGCGCAGACCGCAGACGGCTTCACGATCAAGGCGGTGCCCGCCGGCGTGCAGGCGGGCGACAAGTGCGGCAGCTACCTATTCAACCAGCTCGGTCAGAAGACGCTGGGCGCGGACGCAACGCTCGGTGTGGCAAGCTGCTGGTGAATTGATGCGGCGCTGATGCGGCGCTGATGCGGCGCCGGCGCTGCCGCGCGGGCGGTGCTGGGGTTTGTACCCTTGTGGCAGATACGTACGTGCGGCGTTGCCGCCGCGACGCGCCACCGCGCCGCCTTAAACTGTGGCCCGGTCCAGCCTATCTTCGCTGTTTCGATCGGCCGGATCGCCGAGGCCGCCCGCAGGCGGCCATCCCGCAACATCCTGCATTGCAAGAGGCTCGCCTTTGCCCGTCGATCGTCCGCTGCCGAACCGCGCCTGGCCGTCCAGCGTTGCGGCCGTGCGCGTGCCGGGGGTGCCCGAGTGGCGCGAGGTCGATCACGCATGAGTGACCGCGACGCACCGACGCGCGACGACATCGTCCTCGAGACGCGCGCGCTGACCAAGGAATTCAAGGGCTTCGTCGCCGTCGACAACGTCAGCCTCAAGGTTCGCCGCGGCAGCATCCACGCGCTGATCGGGCCGAACGGTGCCGGCAAGACCACCTGTTTCAACCTGCTGACCAAGTTCCTCGCGCCGAGTTCCGGCCGCATCGTGTTCGACGGCACCGACATCACCGGCGAGTCGTCGGCGCACATCGCGCGCCGTGGCGTGATCCGCTCGTTCCAGATCTCGTCGGTGTTCCCCCACCTGTCGGTGCTCGAGAACGTGCGCGTCGCGCTGCAGCGCAAGCTGCACACGTCGTTCCACTTCTGGCGCTCCGAGCGCTCGCTGACGCTGCTCGACGGCCGTGCGCTCGAGTTGCTGCGCGAGGTCGACCTCGAGCCGTATGCCGGGATCGCTGCGGTCGAGCTGAGCTACGGTCGCAAGCGTGCGCTCGAGATCGCGACCACGCTGGCGATGGAGCCCAAGCTGATGCTGCTCGACGAGCCGACCCAGGGCATGGGACTCGAAGACGTGGACCGCATCCGCCAGTTGATCAAGCGCGTCGCCGCCGATCGCACCGTGCTGATGGTCGAGCACAACATGAGCGTGGTGGCCAGCCTGGCCGACACGATCACGGTGTTGCAGCGCGGCGCGACGCTGGCCGAGGGGCCGTACGAGCAGGTGTCGCGCAACCCGGCGGTGATCGAAGCCTACATGGGCAGCGCGCAGACCGCGCTGCAGGGCGGTCACTGATGGCGGCGCCGTTCCTCGACGTCGGCGGCCTGAACGGCTGGTACGGCGAGTCGCACGTGCTGCACGGCGTCGACTTCCACGTCGACGAGGGCGAGGTCGTCACGCTGCTCGGGCGCAACGGCGCCGGCCGCACCAGCACGCTGCGCGCGATCCTGGGCCTGATCGGCAGCCGCAAGGGCTCGGTCAAGGTGCACGGGCAGGAAACGATCGCGCTGGCCACGCACCGCATCGCCCGGCTCGGCATCGGTTACTGCCCCGAGGAGCGCGGCATCTTCGCCAGCCTGTCGGCCGAGGAGAACCTGCGGTTGCCGCCGAAGCTGAGCGCGGGTGGCATGAGCCTCGAGCAGATCTACACGATGTTCCCGAACCTGCGCGAGCGCGCCTCGAGCCAGGGCACGCGGCTGTCCGGCGGCGAGCAGCAGATGCTGGCGGTGGCGCGCATCCTGCGCACCGGCGCGCGGCTGCTGCTGCTGGACGAGATCTCCGAGGGCCTGGCCCCGGTGATCGTGCAGAAGCTCGCCGAGATGGTGACCACGCTGCGCGCGCAGGGCTACACGATCGTGATGGTCGAGCAGAACTTCCACTTCGCCGCGCCGCTGGCCGACCGTTTTCTCGTGATGGAGCATGGCCGGGTGACGCAGCAGTTCACCCAGGCCGAACTGCCGTCACGTCTCGAACGTCTGCACGAGACCCTGGGCATCTGACGGGGCGTGCACCGTGTTTGTCTTCCTGTCACTGTCCACTGAGGAGATCCTGATGTTGAAAATGAAGAAGCTCACCGCCGCCTGCGCCCTGGCCAGCGTGGCGCTGTTCGGCATGGCCGCGCCGGCGCAGGCGCAGATTTCGGGCGACGTGATCAGGATCGGCTTCATCACCGACCTGTCCGGCGTCTACGCCGACCTCGACGGTCCGGCCGGCGCCGAGGCCATCCGCATGGCCGTGGCCGACATGGGTGGCGCCATCGCCGGCAAGAAGATCGAGGTGCTGGTGGCCGACCACCAGAACAAGGCCGACGTCGCCGCCGCCAAGGCGCGCGAGTGGTTCGACACGCAGGGCATGGACCTGCTGATCGGCGGCACCAACTCGGGCGCCGACCTGGCGATGGCCAAGGTGGCCGCCGAGAAGAAGAAGCCGTTCATCGTCGTCGGCGCGGCCTCGTCGGCGTTGACCAACGAGCAATGCACGCCCTATACGATCCATTACGCCTACGACACGGTGGCGCTGGCCAAGGGCACCGGCAACGCGGTGGTCAAGGCCGGCGGCAAGAGCTGGTACTTCCTGACCGCCGACTACGCCTTCGGCGCGGCGTTGCAGAACGACACCGCCGCCGTCGTCAAGGCCGCCGGCGGCACCATCGTCGGCGCCGTCAAGCACCCGCTGTCGGCGAGCGACTTCTCGTCGTTCCTGTTGCAGGCGCAGTCGAGCAAGGCCCAGATCCTGGGCCTGGCCAACGCCGGCGGCGACACCGTCAACGCGATCAAGGCGGCCAACGAGTTCGGCGTCACCAAGACGATGAAGCTGGCCGGCCTGCTGGTCTTCATCAACGACGTGCACGCGCTCGGCCTGAAGACGACCCAGGGCATGTACCTGACCGACAGCTGGTACTGGAACCGCGACGCCGAGACACGCGCCTGGAGCCGCAAGTTCTTCGACAAGTTCAAGCGCATGCCCTCGTCACTGCAGGCCGGCGACTACTCGGCGACGCTGCAGTACCTGAACGCCGTCAAGGCCGTCGGCAGCGACAACGGCGAAAAGGTGCTGGCCAAGCTGAAGAACAGCAAGATCAACGACGTCTTCGCCAAGGGCGGCTACGTGCGCGCCGACGGTCGCATGGTGCACGACATGTACCTGATGCAGGTGAAGGCGCCGGAGAAGTCCACCGAGCCCTGGGACTACTACAACGTCGTCTCGGTCATCAAGGGCGAGGCCGCCTGGACCACCAAGGCCGAGAGCAAGTGCGCGCTCTGGAAGTGACGCGCTGACGGGCGGCGCGCCATGGAGATCTTCGGCATTCCCCTGCAGGCCTTCCTCGGGCAGTTGCTGCTCGGGCTGGTCAACGGTTCGTTCTACGCCATGCTCAGCCTGGGCCTGGCGGTGATCTTCGGCCTGCTGGGGATCGTCAACTTCGCCCATGGCGCGCTCTACATGATGGGCGCCTACGTGGCCTGGCTGGGCATGGACAGGTTCGGCCTGGGCTACTGGGCGTCGCTGGTGCTGGCGCCACTGGTCGTCGGTGCGATCGGCGTGGCCATCGAACGCACGCTGCTCAAGCATTTGTACAAGCTCGACCCGTTGTACGGCCTGCTGCTGACCTTCGGCCTGGCGCTGATCGCCGAGGGCATCTTCCGCGACCGCTTCGGTGTCTCGGGCCAGCAGTACGAGGTGCCCGAGGTGCTGTCGGGCGCCACCAATCTGGGCTTCATGGTGCTGCCCAACTACCGCGCCTGGGTGGTCGCGGCCTCGCTCGCGATCTGCCTGTCGACCTGGTTCCTGATCGAACGCACGCGGCTCGGGTCCTACCTGCGCGCCGGCACCGAGAACCCGGCGCTGGTGCAGGCGTTCGGCATCAACGTCCCGGTGATGGTCATGCTGACCTACGGCGCCGGCGCCGGGCTGGCCGCGCTGGCCGGGGTGCTGGCCGCGCCGGTGATCCAGATCACCCCGCTGATGGGCAGCAACCTGATCATCGTCGTCTTCGCGGTGGTGGTGATCGGCGGCATGGGCTCGATCATGGGCTCGATCATCACCGGGCTGGCGCTTGGCGTGATCGAGGGCCTCACCAAGGTGTTCTATCCCGAGGCGTCGAACGTCGTCGTTTTCGTGATCATGGCCATCGTGCTGGTCGTGCGGCCAGCCGGCCTGTTCGGCAAGGAGGCATGATGCCCGTGGCCAGACCCGGCACCCGCGCGCTGACGCCCGCGCGCATCGCGACGCTGGCCGCGCTGGCGCTGCTGCTGGTCGCGCCGTTCATCGGCCTGTACCCGATCTTCATGATGACGGCGCTTTGCTTCGCCATCTTCGCCTGCGCCTTCAACCTGCTGCTGGGCTACACCGGGCTGCTGTCGTTCGGCCACGCCGCCTATCTCGGCGCCGCCGCGTACGGCACCGGCTGGCTGGTGCGCAGCGCGGGCTGGTCGCCCGAGCTCGGCGTGCTGGGCGGCACCGCGCTGGCCGCAGCGATAGGCCTGGTCGTCGGCCTGATCGCGATCCGCCGCCAGGGCATCTACTTCGCGATGATCACGCTGGCGATGGCGCAGATGGTCTACTTCGTCTGGCTGCAGGCACCTTTCACGGGTGGCGAGGACGGGCTGCAGGGCGTGAAGCGCGGCAAGCTGTTCGGGCTCATCCCGCTGGCCAGCGACCTGACGATGTACTTCGTCGTGCTGGCGGTGTTCGTCGCGGTCTACCTGTTCATCGTCCGCATCGTGCACTCGCCGTACGGCCAGGTGCTCAAGGCGATCCGCGAGAACGAGCCGCGCGCGGTCTCGCTCGGCTACGACGTCGACCGCTACAAGCTGCTGGCCTTCGTGCTGTCGACCGCGCTGGCCGGCCTGGCCGGGGCGATGAAGACGCTGGTGCTCGGCTTTGCCACGCTGACCGATGCGCACTGGGCGCTCTCCGGCGAGGTGGTGCTGATGACGCTGCTCGGCGGCATGGGCACCTTCGCCGGCCCGGTGGTCGGCGCCTTCACGATCGTCGGGCTGCAGAACTTCCTGGCCGACCGCGTCGGCGCCTGGGTGACGGTGATCATCGGTGCCACCTTCGTCGTCTGCGTCGTCGCCTTCCGCCGCGGCTTCGTCGGCGAACTGCTGGCCTGGCAGCAGCGGCGCGCCAGGCGCGGCGACTGACGGTCGGGCGGTCTGCGCGCGATCGAACGCGGCTGCGCGTCCGGTGCCGACCTGGGGGCGCCGTCAGTCGCCGAACAGCCCGCCCGTGGCCTGCGGTGGCATCACGCCGAGGTGGCGGTAGGCTGCCAGCGTCGCAATGCGCCCGCGCGGGGTGCGCTGCAGGAATCCCTGCATGATCAGGAACGGCTCGATCACGTCCTCGATCGTCCCCGGCTCCTCGCCGATCGCCGCGGCCACGTTGTCCAGGCCGACCGGCCCGCCGTCGAAGCGGTGCACCACGGCCTCGAGCAGCTTGCGGTCCATCAGGTCGAAGCCGACGGCGTCGACGTCGAGCATCTTCAGCGCCAGGTCGGCGATCTCGCGCGTGATGACGCCGCCGGCCTTGACGTCGGCGTAGTCGCGCACCCGGCGCAGCAGCCGGTTGGCGATGCGCGGCGTGCCGCGCGAGCGGCGCGCGATCTCGAATGCGCCGTCGTCCTCGATCGGCACTTTGAGCAGCCCGGCCGAGCGGTGCACGATGGTGCCGAGTTCGTCCGGCGTGTAGAACTCGAGCCGGGCGACGATGCCGAAGCGGTCGCGCAGCGGGTTGGTGAGCATGCCCGCGCGCGTCGTGGCGCCCACCAGCGTGAAGGGCTGCAGGTCGAGCTTGATCGAGCGCGCGGCCGGGCCCTCGCCGATCATGATGTCGATCTGGTAATCCTCCAGCGCCGGGTAGAGGATTTCCTCGACCACCGGCGACAGGCGATGGATCTCGTCGATGAAGAGCACGTCGTTCTTCTCGAGGTTGGTCAGGATCGCGGCCAGGTCCTTGGGCTTTTCGAGCACCGGCCCCGAGGTCTGGCGCAGCCCCACCCCCAGCTCGGCGGCGATGATGTGCGACAGCGTCGTCTTGCCCAGCCCGGGCGGTCCGAACAGCAGCACGTGATCGAGCGCCTCGGCGCGCTGGCGCGTGGCGCCGATGAAGATCGCCAGTTGCTCGCGCACCTTGGCCTGGCCGACGTAGTCCTGCAGCCGCTTGGGCCGCAGCGCGCGCTCGATCGCTTCTTCCTGCGGCGACTGGCGCGCCGCGCCGACCACCCGCGGCAGTTCGGGGGCGGCTTCGAAATCATCGGTCTGGATGCCCATACAGCGGATTGTCCACGGTTGCGCGCCGCCACGGCGGCCGCGCTGCGCCGGCTACTTCGACAGCGCGCGCAGCGCCAGCTTGATGCCTTCGCTGACGCCGACCTCGGTCGGCAGCGCCTTCAGCGCCGCCGTCGCCTCGCGCTCGTTGTAGCCCAGTGCCACCAGCGCCTGCACGATGTCGGCCTGCGCGTCACTGATGACCGCGGCGCCGGGCAGCCCGAGGTCGGGGCCGAGCTTGCCCTTGAGCTCGAGCAGCAGCCGCTCCGCGGTCTTCCTGCCGATGCCGGGCACCTTGACGAGCCGGCCGGCCTGCTGCTGCGCCACCGCCTGCGCCAGCTCGGACACCGACAGTCCCGACAGGATCGACAGCGCGGTGCGCGGGCCGACGCCGGAGATGCGGATCAGCTGGCGGAAGGTGGCGCGCTCTTGCGGCGTGAGGAAACCGAACAACTGCTGCGCGTCCTCGCGCACCACGAAGTGCGTCAGTAGCGTGGTGCGCTCGCCGAGCGCGGGCAGGTTGTAGAAGCTCGACATCGGCACGTCGACTTCGTAGCCGACGCCGCCGACGTCGATGAGCACGAGTGGCGGCGACTTTTCCGCCAGGATGCCGGTGAGTCGACCGATCATGCGGCCGATTATCGCGACAGGGCGCGTGCGCTCGTCAGCGACGGAACAACCCGAGCCGCTGCGCTTCGAGCGCGGCCTCGGCGCGCGAGCTGACGTTGAGCTTGCGGTAGATCTGCTTGACGTAGTCGGCGATGGTGTGGCGCGACAGGCCGAGCTGCACGCCGATCTCGGGCAGCGTGTAGCCCTTGGCCACACGCAGCAGCACCTCGCTCTCGCGCTCGGTGAGCGCCACATCGGGCATGGCCAGCGCCTGCGGCCGGGCCTGCTCGGCGAAGTGCTTGAGCACCTTGCGCGCGATCGACGGCGACAGCGGCGGCTCGCCCTGGCTGATGCGCTGCAACTGCTCGGTGATCAGCTCGCGCGACTGTTCCTTCAGGATGTAGCCGTAGGCGCCGGCCTGCAGCGCCGGAAACAGGTGATCGTCGTCGTCGTGGATCGTCACCACCACCGACTGCGCCTCGGGCTGGGCTTCGCGCAGCGCCGCGACGACGTCGGTGCCCGAGCCGTCGGGCAGCCCGAGGTCGATCAGCGCCAGCTCGAAGCGTGCCGCGCCGATCTGTGCCAGCGCATCGTGCACGCGCGCGCACTGGGTGATCTGCGCCCCCGGGAATACCTGCTGCACCAGGCTCTTGAGCCAGGCCCGAATCTCGGGCAGGTCTTCGAGCAGCAGGATGCGGTTCATGACGAGGGCGGCAGCGAGGGCCGGGCCATCGTAGCAGCGGCCTGCGTCGGCGTGACATGCCCTTCGATCGGGAGCGTGAGACGTATCACGGTTCCGTAGCCGGGACCCGACTCGACCAGGCATTGCCCCTGCAATTGCTTGGCGCGTGCCTTCATTCCGGCCATGCCGTGGCCGCGGTCGAGGCGGCCGTCGAGCTCGAGCGGGATGCCGTTGCCGTTGTCCTGGATGACGAGCTGGAACTCGCCCTCGGCGAGGCTGCAGCGCACCGAGCAATGCGACGCACTGCTGTGCTTGATGATGTTGCTCACCGCCTCGCGCAGGATGCGCGTGGTCTGCACGTAGGTGCGCGCCGACAGCGTCTGCGGTGCGTCCTCGTCGCTGCTTGCGCTCCATTCGGCTTCGACGCCGGCTTGTGTGAGCCGGGCCACCGCTTCGGCGCGCCAGTCGCCCAGCGCGTCGGCCAGCCGCACCGGCTTGCCGGTGAGGCCGCGCACCGACAGCCGCATCTCCTCGAGCGCCTCGCGCGCCAGCGTCGAGATGCGTTCGCTGTCGCTGGTGTGGACGATGGTGAGCAGCTTGGCGCCGAGGTCGTCGTGCAGGTCGGCGGCGATGCGCTTGCGCTCGCGGTCGGTGACCTGCTCGACCTTCAGCTCGGCGAGCTGGGCGAAGTTGCGCTCGATCTGTGCCGTGGCCTCGGCGATGCGCACCTCGAGCTCGGCCCGGTCGTGCTCGGCCGACTGCAACGCCTGGCCGTACTGCTGCACGAGCCGGATCCCCAGCGCCAGGAACACCAGCGCCGGCACCAGTTGCGCGACGAAGCCGACGCGCGCGTCGAGCTGGGTCTGCTGCGCCAGGAACTCGGTGGCCAGTGCGACGCCCACCACCGCCAGCAGCGGCCCCATCAGCCAGACCTGCCGGCCGTGCTGGTGCCGTATCGTGCGCAGGTAGTGCAGCGCCGCGGCGCCGATTTCCAGCGCCAGCAGTGCGAACCATAGCGACGCCACCAGGTGCAGCCGCTGTGGCCCGGCCATGACCAGCGTCGCGAGCATCAGCGCGCATTGCGTGGGCAGACCGATGTCGAGCCAGCGTCGGCGTTCGCCGGCGTAGCGCAGCAGGAACTGCACCGCTGCCAGCGTAATGAAGCTCATCAGCCACGCCAGCAGCCGCTCGCTCGTGGCGTGCGACCAGGGCAGGTCGGTGACCCACAGCCGGGCCAGGACGATCGCCCAGCCGATCATCAGCGCACCGAAGTAGGCCAGGTAGCTCTGCCGGCGATGCAGCCAACCCATCAGGAACATGACGCCGCCGAGCAGCACCAGCGTCGCGCTGACCGCCTCGGGCAGCCGCAGCGCAGCGGCGACGCGGCGCTCGTAGCGCTGCGCCAGCGCGTCGTACGGCCCCAGTTCGACCACCGACAGGCCGCCTGCGCGCTGCTGCGAGCCGACCTCGCCGAGCGCGAAGCCGCGCAGTTGCAGATCGAGCACGTTGCCCGCGGGCCGCAACAGCACGGCCGGGATCGCCACGCGCTGCGGATGCTGGCAGTTGCGCGACACCGGCTCGCTCATGCGGCCGCCCTGGTGCACGCGCTGGCCGTTGAGCCAGACTTCGAGCACGCTGCAGGCGCGCTCGACGTAGAGTGCGAACAACGCTCCGCTGGCCGCGGCGCCGTGCGCCTCGAAGCCGAGCCGATACCAGACCGCGCCGCTGTGGCCGGGCCAGGTGGCGGCCCAGTCGTCGGGCAGCGCCACGATCCGC
>JBBIPS010000096.1:0-9538 GCA_037442725.1 Burkholderiales bacterium
GCTTCGTGTGAGACTTCATCTTGGTGGCTCCTTCGGTTGCTTGCAAGGCAACCCGCATGGTCGCCCATGCGGGTCGAAGGAGCCGCCACCTCAGCTCACGCGTTCAGCAGAATCTGGGACATCGCCCCGGTCTCGACCGAAGGTAAAGAATCGTCAACGGCGTGGACGACGCGCCAGCCGGAGCCTTGCGCAGGGCCCGCCCTGGCACGTGCCCGACCGCAGGACAGGCGCGCTCCTAGAATCGACCGCGCCGACGAAGTGAGCCGACCATGATCCCGCGCGAACCTGCCCTCGAACGCCTGGCCATCGCCCGGCAGATGCTGCTCGACCCGTTCGGCCTCGACGAGGCGCGGCTGGCGCAGGCGCTGGGCGAGATCGGCGAGCACCGCGTCGACGACGCCGACCTGTACTTCCAGATCACCCGCCACGAGGGCTGGAGCCTGGAGGAGGGCATCGTCAAGAGCGGCAGCTTCGGCATCGACCAGGGCGTGGGCGTGCGCGCGGTGGTCGGCGAGAAGACTGCGTTCGCCTACTCCGACGACATCTCCGAGACCGCGCTGCTCGACGCGGCGCGCACCGTGCGCTCGATCGCCGCCGCCGGCCAGAGCCGGCACGTGCGGGTCGGGGTGCGCCCCAGGCTCGCCGCCGGCCGCGCGCTGTACGCGCCCACCGACCCGATCGCCACGCTCGACAGCGCGCGCAAGGTGGCGCTGCTCGAGCGCATCGAACGGATGGCGCGCGCACGCGACCCGCGCATCGTCCAGGTCATGGCCGCCGTGGCCGCCGAGTACGACGTCGTGCTGGTGGCGCGCGCCGACGGCACGCGCGCCGCCGATGTGCGCCCGCTGGTGCGGTTGTCGATCACGGTGATCGCCGAGCAGACGGTCGACGGCAGCGTGCGGCGCGAGCTCGGCACGGGCGGCGGCGGCGGCCGCTTCGGCCTGGGCTACTTCCAGGACGAGCAGCTCGCCGAGTACGTCGACCAGGCCGTCAATGCCGCGCTGACCAACCTCGAATCGCGTCCGGCGCCGGCGGGCCAGATGACGGTCGTGCTGGGACCGGGCTGGCCCGGGGTGCTGCTGCACGAGGCCATCGGCCACGGACTCGAGGGCGATTTCAACCGCAAGGGCTCGTCGGCGTTCGCGGGGCGCATCGGCGAGCGCGTCGCGGCCAAGGGCGTCACGGTGCTCGACGACGGCACGCTGCCGCAGCGGCGCGGCTCGCTCAACGTCGACGACGAGGGCCACCCGTCGCAGCGCAACGTGCTGATCGAGGACGGCATCCTCAAGGGCTACCTGCAGGACTCGATGAACGCCCGGCTGATGGGCGTCAAACCCACCGGCAACGCGCGCCGCGAGAGCTACGCCCACATGCCGATGCCGCGCATGACGAACACCTACATGCCGGCCGGCACGTGCACGCGCGACGAGATCGTCGCCAGCGTCGAGCGCGGGCTGTACGCCACCAACTTCGGCGGCGGGCAGGTCGACATCACCAGCGGCAAGTTCGTGTTCTCGGCGAGCGAGGCGTTCTGGGTCGAGCGCGGCCGCATCCAGTACCCGGTGCGCGGCGCCACGCTGATCGGCAACGGCCCCGACGCGCTGACGCGGGTGACGATGATCGGCGACGACCTGCGGCTCGACAGCGGCATCGGCGTGTGCGGCAAGGAGGGCCAAAGCGTGCCGGTGGGCGTCGGCCAGCCGACGCTGCGCATCGACGGGCTGACGGTGGGCGGCACGGCCTAGCGCCACGCGCGTGCTACATTGAGCGCCATGCACGTTGCGCGATTTGCGACCTTCTGGTTCTCGCCCCTGACCGGCGGCTGGAGAGGCAAGCGCACGTAACGCACCGAGCGACCCGAACCCCAGACCAACCGCCGCAAGCCACGGCGGTTTTTTTGCGCCCGGCGCCCACCCACCCCGTCGAATCCCCAGGAGCACGATCATGGCCCCCAAGCCCCCCGGCAGCAGCGCCGAAGTCGAAGCCGGCTTCGGCTATGCGCTGAGCGAGCGGACCAGCCAGACCGACGATCAGCGCATCAGGGACGTCACCCCGCTGCCGCCGCCCGAGCATCTGATCCGCTTCTTCCCGATCGCCGGAACGCCGGTGGAAAGGCTCGTCGGCGACACGCGCGGCGCGGTGCGCAACATCTTGCACGGCAAGGACGACCGGCTGCTGGTCGTGATCGGCCCGTGCTCGATCCACAACCCGGCGGCCGCGCTCGACTACGCGCGCGGCCTGCAGGCCGAGCGGCAGCGCTACGCCGGCACGCTCGAGATCGTGATGCGGGTGTACTTCGAGAAGCCGCGCACCACCGTCGGCTGGAAGGGCCTCATCAACGACCCCTACCTCGACCAGAGCTACCGCATCGACGAGGGACTGCGCATCGCGCGCCAGCTGCTGGTCGACATCAACCGCCTGGGCGTGCCCGCCGGCGGCGAGTTCCTCGACGTCATCTCGCCGCAGTACATCGGCGACCTGATCTCGTGGGGCGCGATCGGCGCGCGCACCACCGAGAGCCAGGTGCACCGCGAACTGGCCTCGGGGCTGTCGGCGCCGATCGGCTTCAAGAACGGCACCGACGGCAGCCTGAAGATCGCCACCGACGCGATCCAGGCGGCGGCGCGCGCGCACCACTTCCTGTCGGTGCACAAGAACGGCCAGGTGGCGATCGTCCAGACGCGCGGCAACAAGGACTGCCACGTCATCCTGCGCGGCGGCAAGGCCCCGAACTACGACGCCGCCAGCGTCGCCGCCGCCTGCAAGGAGATGGAGGCGGCCAGGCTGGCGTGCCGGCTGATGATCGACTTCAGCCACGCCAACAGCAGCAAGCGCCACGAGCGCCAGGTCGAGGTGGCGCGCAACGTCGCCGCCCAGCTCGCCGCGGGCAACCGCTGCATCTTCGGCGTCATGGTCGAGAGCCACCTGCGCGCCGGGGCGCAGAAGTTCACGCCCGGCCGGGACGACCCGACCGAACTCGTCTACGGCCAGAGCATCACCGACGCCTGCATCGGCTGGGACGACTCGCGCACCGTGCTGCGCATGCTGAGCGACGCGGTGCTGGCGCGGCGCAACGGTTGATCGCCGTCGCGGCGGCAGCGCCCGGCGCCGTGCGCCTGCAGCGCAAGCACGACGCCGAACCGCGGGCGTGCCCCGCCATCGCCAACGCTGCCAGCTGACGGCATACTGGCGCGTCGACAATTTCAGCCGGAGTCATGCCCCATGCGCTCGGAAGTGATCGTGCGATTCGCACCCGACCAGGAATTCGCGCTGCCGTTGGCCGCTGCCGACGCGCTGCCCGCCGACGCGGCGCGGCGCTGGCTGGACGAGCAGTTCGTCGCCAACGACTGCGAGCCGCTGCGCGCCAGCGGCAAGGTGCTCACCGTCGACAAGCTGCTGGCCATCGCCACCACCGTCGGGCCGAAGCGCTTCGCCGCTGACGCCGCATTCGCGCATGGCTTTGCGCGCGCCGCCGCCGCCGCGCTGGGCAAGACGGTGGTGACGATCGACGTCGCGGCGAGCTCAATCACGAGCTGAGTCGGCGCGCGCCGGCACGACGGCGTTCAGCGCTGCTGCGCCGCCAGCTTCGCGCTCTTCCAGTAGACGTCGTCGCCGCCGAGCCCGTCGAGGTTGGCGCGGTTGAGCACCCGCGCGAGCACGAACAGCAGGTCCGACAGGCGGTTGAGGTACTGCCTCGGCGCGTCGTTCAGCGGCTCGCTCGCGCCCAGCGCCACCACCGCACGCTCGGCCCGCCGCGCCACGCTGCGGCTGACATGCGCCAGCGCCGCGCTGCGCGTGCCGGCCGGCAGGATGAACTCGGCCAGCCGCGGCAACGTGGCGTTGTGCTGCGCCAGCGCCCCGTCGAGCCGCACCAGCGCCTCGGCCTTGAGCAGCGTGTAGCCGGGGATCGACAGCTCGCCGCCGAGGTTGAACAGTTCGTGCTGGATCACGACCAGCAACTCGCGCACATCCGCCGGCAGCGGCTCGGCCAGCAGCACGCCGAGCGTCGAGTTCAATTCGTCGACCTCGCCCATCGCCTGCACGCGCAGGTGATCCTTGGCGACGCGGCTGCCGTCGCCCAGACCGGTGCTGCCGTCGTCCCCGGTGCGGGTGGCGATCTGGGTCAGGCGGTTGGCCATGGTTCGATTGGACAGGGATGGATCGGCTCGACATCTTGCACCAACCCGGCACGTCCGGGTGGCGGGCATCGCGCCATGCACGGCGGCGGTGCGCGCCGCGGGTCGACGGCGCCGCACCGCCACCACCGATCGCCATCAGCCGCACCCCGGGTTGATCGGCGCGACAATCGGCTGGCGATCGATCGCGCGCGCCCGCTGCCACACCGGCAACACCCGCCCCCCACGCGCGAGCCCTGCCGACAGCACCGGAGACACGACGATGAACGCCACCCTGCCCGCCCACCTGATGCCGATGCCGGCGCGGCCGGTGCCGGCGCCGATGCTGGCCGCGCTGCAAGCCCGCTTCGGCGCGCGCTGCACCGTCGCGCAGGCGGTGCGCGAGCAGCATGGCCGCGACGAGTCGCCGTTCGACGTGCCGCCGCCGGACGCGGTGGTGTTTGCCGAGAGCACCGCCGATGTCGCGGCAGTCGTCGCGCTGGCCGACCAGTACGCGGTGCCGGTGATCGCCTTCGGCGTCGGCTCGTCGCTCGAGGGCCACCTGCTCGCGGTGCAGGGCGGCGTCAGCCTGGATGTCTCGCGCATGAACCGGGTGCTGCGCATCAACCACGAGGACCTGACGGTCACCGTGCAGCCGGGCGTCACGCGCACCCAGGTCAACGACGAGATCCGCCACACCGGGCTGTTCTTCCCCATCGACCCCGGCGCCGATGCATCGCTCGGCGGCATGACGGCCACCCGCGCCAGCGGCACCAACGCCGTGCGCTACGGCACGATGCGCGACAACGTGCTCGCGCTCGAAGTCGTCGGCGCCAGCGGCGAGGTCATCCGCACCGGCACGCGGGCGCGCAAGTCGGCCGCCGGCTACGACCTCACGCGGCTGATGGTCGGCAGTGAAGGCACGCTGGGCATCATCACCGAGATCACGCTCAAGCTCTACCCGCAGCCCGAGTCGGTGTCGGCCGCAGTGTGCAGCTTCCCCGACGTCGCCAGCGCGGTGGCAACGACGATCCAGATCATCCAGCTCGGCGTGCCGATCGCGCGCTGCGAGTTGCTCGACGCCAATGCGGTGCGCGCGGTCAACCGCCACGACAAGCTCACGCTGCGCGAAGCGCCGATGCTGCTGATGGAGTTCCACGGCAGCGCCGCCGGCGTCAAGGAGCAGGCCGAGGTGGTGCAGGAAGCGGCACGCGAACACGGCGGCCAGGCCTTCGAGTGGGCCACCACGCCCGAGGAACGCACACGCCTGTGGACCGCGCGCCACCACGCCTACTTCGCCGCGCTGCAGACCCGGCCCGGCTGCCGCACCGTGACCACCGACACCTGCGTGCCGATCTCGCATCTGGCCGAGTGCATCACGCAGGCGGTGGCCGAGGCCGACGCGGCCGGCCTGCCCTACTACATCGTCGGCCACGTCGGCGACGGCAACTTCCACATCGCCTACCTGATCGACCCCGGTCTGCCGCGGGAGCGCGAGACCGCCGAGCGCCTCAACACGCAACTCGTGCACCACGCGCTCGCCCTCGAGGGCACCTGCACCGGCGAGCACGGCATCGGCCTGCACAAGCAGGGCTTCCTGCTCGACGAGACCGGCGCCGGGGCGGTGCAGCTGATGCGCACGATCAAGCGCGCGCTCGACCCGAAGAACATCCTCAACCCGGGCAAGATCTTCGCGCTGTAGCCGGAGCCGCTGCGTGCCGCGCAGGCGCCGGCGGGGCGGGTGTGTGCAGGCCCGGCCGCGCGCCGGCCCCGGCGCCGGGGCCCGATACTTCGACGCATGACGACCCGAGTCCTGCTGCTGCCCGCCGATCCGGCGCAGGCCGACGCGCTCGCCGCGGCGGTGCACGAGCGCGCCCCCGAGGTCGACCTCGTCGCCTGGCAGCGCACGCTCGACGACGCCGCGCTGGCCGACATCGACGTCGTCCTCGGCTGGCGCTTCCCGAGCGGGCTGGCCGGCCGCCTGCCCGCGCTGCGCTGGGTCTGCTCGATGGCCGCCGGGGTCGACAAGCTGCTGGTGGCCGACCTGGCCCCGGGCGTCATGGTGTCGCGCGTCGTCGACCCGGAACAGGCGCTGGGCATCGCGCAGTACGTCGCGCTGATGGCACTGCGGCACGCCCGTGCACTGCCGCTGTACGAGGCGCAGCAGCAGGCGCGCGCGTGGCACCGCGCGGCGGCGACCGCAGCGCACCCGCATGTCGTCGTGCTCGGCTGGGGCGAGATCGGCCAGGCCGTGGCGCGCGCGCTCGAGGCGCTGGGTTTCGAGGTCGAGGGCTGGCGACGCAGCACTGGCGCGCCGCTGCCGCAGGTGCTCGGGCGCGGCGCCATCGTCGTCAATGCGCTGCCGCTGACGGCCGAGACCGCCGGGCGGCTCGACGCCAGGGCCTTCGCCGCGATGCCGCGCGGTGCCTACCTGATCAACGTCGCGCGCGGTGGCCACGTCGTCGAGGCCGACCTGATCGAGGCTGTCCGCAGCGGCCAGCTGGCCGGCGCCGCGCTCGACGTGCAGGCGCACGAGCCGCTGCCGGCCGACGACCCGCTGTGGTCGGTGCACGGCATCACCATCACGCCGCACATCGCGGCACAGTCGTCGCTCGACACGGTGGCTGAGCAGTTCGTCGCCGGACTGCGCTGCGTGCAGCGCGGCGAGCCGCCGCCGCACCGGGTGGACCGGGCGCGCGGCTATTGAGTCGCTCGCCTGCGCCGTCGCGTCGGCAGGCCCAAGCTAGCCAGGAAAGCTGAATCTCCCACCGCAGTGAACGCCGTCCGCCCGCGGGCGGCGGTGGGCACGCCGGCTTATCATTTGTCGGCCCACCGACCGGGAGGGTCACGCCAGGTCCGCGGCGCGCGGTCGATCCGGCGCAGGGCCGCAGTACCGTGCGGCACGCGCATGTGGCCCGCCGGCGCCGCTACGCTATCGTCACAGCCTTCAACCGAGACCGTCATGCCCGTCAAGCGCCCGCAACCCGGTGACCTCGAACCGATCGAGCGCGCCAGCCGCGACGAGATCGCCGCGCTGCAGTTGCAGCGCCTGCAGGACACGCTGCAACGCGCCTACGACTACGTGCCGCATTACCGCCGCGCCTTCGACGCCGCCGGGCTGCAGCCGGGCGACCTCAAGACGCTGGCCGACCTGGCCAGGTTCCCGTTCACGGTCAAGAAGGACTTGCGCGACAACTACCCGTTCGGCATGTTCGCGGTGCCGCGCGAGCAGGTCGTACGGGTGCACGCGTCGTCGGGCACCACCGGCAAGCCGACGGTGGTCGGCTACACCCGGGACGACATCGACACCTGGGCCGACCTGGTCGCGCGCTCGATCCGCGCCGCCGGTGGGCGCGCCGGCGACATCGTCCAGGTGGCCTACGGCTACGGCCTGTTCACCGGCGGCCTCGGCGCCCACTACGGCGCCGAGCGCCTGGGCTGCACGGTGATCCCGATGTCGGGCGGCCAGACCGAGAAGCAGGTGCAACTGATCAACGACTTCAAGCCCGACATCATCATGGTCACGCCGAGCTACATGCAGGTGATCATCGAGGAGTTCGAGCGCCAGGGCCTGGACGCGCGCGCCTCGTCGCTGAAGGTCGGCATCTTCGGCGCCGAGCCGTGGACCGAGGCGATGCGGCGCGAGATCGAGTCCAGGGCCGCGCTCGACGCGGTCGACATCTACGGCCTGTCCGAGGTGCTGGGCCCGGGTGTGGCCAGCGAGTGCATCGAGAGCAAGGACGGCCCGGTGGTCTGGGAGGACCACTTCTACCCCGAGATCATCGACCCCGACACCGGCGCCGTGCTGCCCGACGGTAGCGAGGGCGAGCTGGTCTTCACCTCGCTGACCAAGCAGGCGCTGCCGATCATCCGCTACCGCACGCGCGACCTGACCCGGCTGCTGCCGCCGACGTCGCGCAGCTTCCGGCGCATGGCCAAGATCGTCGGCCGCAGCGACGACATGCTGATCATCCGCGGCGTCAACGTCTTCCCGACGCAGATCGAGGAGATCGTGCTGCAGCACCCCAAGCTGTCGGGCCAGTACCAGATCCGCGTCAGCCGCGACGCCCGCCTCGACGAGGTCGAGGTGCAGTGCGAACTGCAGGGCGCGGCGGCCAACGCCGCCGGCGCCGAGGTCGACGAGATCGCCGCCTGGGTCGTGCACCGCATCAAGACGATGGTCGGCATCTCGACGCGCGTCGTCGTGCTGCCGCCCGAGTCGATCCAGCGCACGCTGACCGGCAAGGCGCGGCGCGTCGTCGACACGCGCCCGAAGGGCTGAGACTCCCGGGGACCCCCATGTACACGCAAGCGATGGATACCGCTGCAGCGGACACCGGCGACGACGCCGGCGCACGCCGCCCGGCCGTGCGAGCGGCCGACGCAGCGGCGCTGCAGCAGCGCTTCGACGCGCGCATCGACGCCGGCGAGTTCATCGAGGCCAAGGACTGGATGCCCGACGACTACCGCCGCACGCTGACGCGCCAGATCAGCCAGCATGCGCACTCCGAGGTCGTCGGCATGCTGCCCGAGGGCAACTGGATCGGCCGCGCGCCCACGCTCAAACGCAAGGCGATCCTGCTCGCCAAGGTGCAGGACGAGGGCGGGCACGGCCTGTACCTGTACGCCGCGGCCGAGACGCTGGGCACGAGCCGCGACGCGCTGGTCGGCGCGCTGCACAGCGGCCGCGCCAAGTACAGCTCGATCTTCAACTACCCGACGCTGAGCTGGGCCGACGTCGGCACCATCGGCTGGCTCGTCGACGGCGCGGCGATCATGAACCAGGTGCCGATCTGCCGCTGCTCGTTCGCGCCGTATGCGCGTGCGATGGTGCGCATCTGCCGCGAGGAGAGCTTCCACCAGCGCCAGGGCTTCGACTCGTTGCGGGTGATGATGGCCGAGGGCACCGACGCCCAGCGCGCGATGGTGCAGGACGCGGTCAACCGCTGGTGGTGGCCGTCGATCATGATGTTCGGCCCGCCCGACGACCAGTCGCCCAACTCGGCGCAGTCGATGCGCTGGGGCATCAAGCGCATCGGCAACGACGAGCTGCGCGCCAGGTTCATCGACGCCGCGGTCGAGCAGGCGCGCGTGCTCGGTGTCACGCTGCCCGACCCCGAGCTGAAGTGGAACGAGGCACGCGGCCACCACGACCACGGCGCGATCGACTGGAGCGAGTTCTGGCGTGTCGTCGGCGGCGACGGGCCCCTGAACCGCGAGCGCCTGTGCGCACGCGTCAAGGCCTGGGACGACGGCGCCTGGGTGCGCGAGGCGGCGCTGGCGTACGCTGCCAAAGCGGCGGCGCGACAGGCCGCCGTCGAGGATGCAGCGCGACGGGGCGGCGAACCCCTGGCCGTGTGAGACACGGTGGCAGTCAAGGACCGACAGCGATGACGAGGAAATCGAAGACGAGCGCGGCGCCG
>JBBIPS010000097.1:0-9514 GCA_037442725.1 Burkholderiales bacterium
ACCTCGGCCGGCGCCGGCCTGGCCTCGCGCAGCAGCGCGAGCACCTGCGCGCTGGTCAGGCCCGAGCGTGCGCATAACTGCCAACAGACGCGACGCCCGGAGCGCCGCGCCAGCGCGCGGCTGAGCTGCCCGGCGATGGCGTCGTCCTGCGTCGTGACACCTACACCGGCGGCCGATGAGTCGCCGACGATCAGCAGCGACAAAGCCGGCCCGTCCCCGACCGTACCTGTACGCGCCCCGCCCGCCTCGGGCAGCCGGGGCATGCGACGACGCGTCAGCAGCGCCTGCGCCAGCAACACGGGAGCCAGCGTCAGCTTGAGCGCGAGTGACATCGTCGCTGGTGGGTCGGCCGGGATGGCGGCGCTGCTGCGGCGCGGCGCTCAGCCTTCGAACTGGCCGAAGTCGGGCTTGCGCTTCTGGAAGAAGGCCTGGAACGCCTCCATCGCCTCGGGGCTGCGCAGGCGCTGCTTGAAGATCTCGCCCTCGGCGCGCATGACCTCGCCGATCTGCGCTGCGAGCGGCGCGCGCATCAGGCGCTTGGCGTCGCGCACGGCACCGGGCGGCAGCGCGTTGAAGCGTTCGGCGACGCGGCGCGCGTGGTTCACCACCTCGGCGGCGGGCAGCACCGCGTTGGCAATGCCGCACTCCACCGCATCGGCGCCGGTAAAGGGCTCGCCGAGCAGCAGCTTCTCGGCCGCGCGGGCGTGACCCATCAGCCGCGGCAGGATCAGGCTCGAGGCGTACTCGGGCACGAGCCCCAGGCTGACGAAGGGCAGCGCGAGCCGCGCCTCGTCGCTGACGTAGACCAGGTCGCAATGCAGCAGCATCGTCGTGCCGATGCCCACCGCCGCGCCAGTGACCGCGGCCACCACCGGTTTCTCGCAATCGCGCAGCGCCTGCATGAAATGGAACACCGGCGAGTCCGGGCCCTGCGGCGGGCGCTGCATGAAGTCCTCGAGGTCGTTGCCCGAGGTGAAGACGCCCGGCTGGCCGGTGATCAGCAGCGCGCGCACCGTGGCGTCGGCGCCGGCCGCGCCGAGCGCGTCGGCCATCGCCTGGTACATCGCCAGCGTCAGCGCGTTCTTCTTGGCCGGGCGCGCGATCTCGATCGTGGCGACGCCGTTCAAGGTCGCGGTGCGGATGGTCATGCGCTGTCTCCTGTGTCGGTGTCGTGTTGCGCGCTGCGCGTTCGATGTTGTTGCGGCGATCGGCTGCCGTGCCGGTCTCTCAAGCAGATGTGGCTGCGCCACTTTGCTTGAACCCCCGCCGGGGGGCGGGCTGGGCGCAGCCCGGCCCTGGGGGCGCTCAGACGCGCTCGAAGATGCCCGCCGCACCCTGGCCGGTGCCGACGCACATCGTCACCATGCCGTACTTCAGATTGTGGCGGCGCAGCGCGTGCACCACCGTCGCGGCGCGGATCGCGCCGGTGGCGCCGAGCGGATGGCCCAGCGCGATCGCGCCGCCCATCGGGTTGACCTTGCCCGGGTCGAGCCCGAGCGCGCCGATCACCGCCAGCGACTGCGCTGCGAAGGCCTCGTTCAACTCGATCCAGCCGATGTCGGCCAGGGCCAGGCCGGCGTTCTTCAGCGCCGCCGGGATCGCCTCGATCGGGCCGATGCCCATGATCTCGGGCGGCACGCCGCGCGCCGCGAAGCTGACGAAGCGCGCCAGCGGCGTCAGGCCGAAGCGCTTCGCCGCCGCCGTGCTGGCCAGGATCAGGCAGCCCGCACCGTCGCTGGTCTGCGAGCTGTTGCCGGCCGTCACCGAACCCATTCCGGTGGCCTTGCCCGACGGGTCGCGCGGCGCGGCGAACGGCGACTTGAGCCTGCCCAGCGCCTCGAGCGTGGTGTCCGGGCGCGGGCCTTCGTCCAGGCGCACCGTGCGGGTCGTGCGCGTGACTTCGCCGCGGCCCAGGTCGGGGCTGCGCTCGACGACTTCGAACGGCGTCATCTCGTCGCTGAACTCGCCCGCCTGCTGCGCCCGGATGGCGCGCTGATGCGACTGCAACGCGAACGCGTCCTGCGCCTCGCGGCTGACCTGCCACTGCTGCGCCACGCGCTCGGCGGTCAGGCCCATGCCGTAGCCGATGCCGATGTTTTCGTCGCGCGTGAAGATCGCCGGGTTGAACGACGGCTTGTTGCCGGTCATCGGCACCAGGCTCATGCTCTCGGCGCCGGCGGCGATCATCACGTCGGCCTCGCCGACGCGGATGCGGTCGGCGGCCATCTGGATCGCCGTCAGCCCCGAGGCGCAGAAGCGGTTGACGGTGACGCCGCCGACGCTGTTGGGCAGCCCGGCCAGCAGCGCCGCCACCCGCGCCATGTTCAGGCCCTGCTCGCCTTCGGGCATCGCGCAGCCGACGATCGCGTCCTCGATCGCCTTCGGGTCGAGCCCGGGCACCTGCGCCAGCGCGCCCTGGATCGCCGCGACCAGCAGATCGTCCGAGCGCGTGTGACGGAACATGCCGCGGTGCGAGCGGCCGATCGGCGTTCGCGTGGCGGCGACGATGTAGGCGTCCTGGATTTGCTTGGTCATCTCTGAACCCCCATCAATTCCGGACCGGCTTGCCGGTCTGCAGCAGTCCCATGATCCGCTCCTGCGTCTTCGGGTGGTCGAGCAGCGCGCAGAAGTGCCTGCGCTCGAGCGTCATCAGGTACTCCTCGCTGACCAGCGAGCCGGCCTCGACGTCGCCGCCGCAGACCACCTCGGCGATCAGGCTGGCGATGTGGAAGTCGTGCGCGCTGATGAAGCCGCCGTCGCGCATGCCGACGAGTTGCACCTTGATCGTCGCCAGCGCCGAGCGGCCGGCCACCGGAAACCGGGCTTTGAGCGGCGCGCGCCAGTTCGAGTCGGCCATCGCCTTGACCTGGGCCGTCGCGACGAACAGCAGCTCGTCCTGGTTCGCCACGACGATGTCGCTGTCCTGCAGATAGCCGAGCTTGCGGCTGTCGTGCGCGCTGGTGCCCACCTTGGCCGTCGCCGCGGCGGTGAAGCCGTCGCGCAGGAAGGCCAGCAGGTCGGTGCTGCCGGCGGCCGCGGCGTTCTCGGCCGCGCGGCGCGCGATCGCGGTCAGGCCACCGCCGCTCGGGATCAGCCCGACGCCGACTTCGACCAGTCCGACATAACTCTCGAGGTGCGCGACGCGCCGCGCGCAGTGCAGCGCGATCTCGCAGCCGCCGCCGAGCGCCAGTCCGCGCAGCGCCGCCACCGTCGGCACGCCGGCGTAGCGCAGGCGCAGCAGCGCGTCCTGCAGCTTTCTGACCTCGGGCTCGATGCCCTTGGCGCCCAGCTTCATGAACACCGGCAGCATCGATTCGAGGTTGGCGCCGGCCGAGAACGGCTCGTCGGGGGACCAGATCACCAGCCCCTGGTACTTCGCCTCGGCGATCTCGAGGGCCTTGAGCAACCCGTCGATCACGCCCGCGCCGATCAGGTGCATCTTGCTCGTGATGCTGGCGACGAGCACCTCGCCGTCGAGCGTCCAGACGCGCATCTCGTCGTTGCGGAATTCCTCGCGGCCGGCGTCGAGCGCACGCGTGGCGCCTTCGCCGAGCAGGGACTCCGGGAAGAGCTGACGGTCGTAGACCGGCAGTGCCGGACGCGCGACGAACCTGCCCTGTGCCGCGCTCCAAGATCCGGCGCGGGTATGCACGCCAGCGTGCTCGGCGACCGGCCCGGCCAACACCCAGGCCGGCAGCGGCGCGCTGCACAGCGCCTTGCCGGCGTCGATGTCCTGCTGGACCCATTGCGCCACCTGCGCCCAACCGGCTTCCTGCCAGAGCTCGAACGGCCCCTGCCTCATGCCGAAGCCCCGGCGCAGCGCCAGGTCGATGTCGCGCGCCGAAGTCGCGATGTCGGCCAGGTGCAGCGCAGCGTAGTGGAAGCCGTCGCGCAGGATGGCCCAGACGAACTGCGCCTGCGGATGGCTCGATTCGCGCAGCAGCTTCAGCCGCTCGGCGGCGGGCTTCCTCAGGATGCGCTCGACGATCGCATCGGCCTTGGCGCCGGCCGGCACGTAGTCGCCCTTGCCGTCGCCGGCGCTCGGGTCGAAGCGCAGGATGTCCTTGCCGACCTTCTTGTAGAAGCCCGCGCCCGCTTTCTGCCCGAGCGCGCCGGCGGCCACCAGCGCGGCCACCATGGCCGGCGTGGCGTAGCTGGCGTAGAACGGATCGCGCGCCGCGTCGAGGTTGTCCTGCAGCGTGCGGATGACGTGCGCCAGCGTGTCGATGCCCACGACGTCGGCGGTGCGGAAGGTGCCCGAGCTGGCGCGGCCGAGCTTCCTGCCGGTCAGGTCGTCGACGACGTCGACGCCGAGCCCGTAGTGCTCGGCCTCCCTGATCGTGGCCAGCATGCCGGCGATGCCGACCCGGTTGGCGACGAAGTTGGGCGTGTCCTTGGCGCGCACCACGCCCTTGCCCAGGTTGCGCGTGACGAAGGTCTCGAGCTGGTCGAGCACTTCGGCCTCGGTGGCCGGCGTCGGGATCAGCTCGACCAGCGACATGTAGCGCGGCGGGTTGAAGAAGTGGATGCCGCAGAAGCGCGGCCGCATCGCCTCGGGCAGCGCCTGCGAGAGCCTGACGATCGACAGCCCCGAGGTGTTGCTGGCGACGATCGCCTGCGGCGCCAGGTACGGCGCGACGCGGGTGTACAGGTCGAGCTTCCAGTCCATGCGCTCGGCGATGGCCTCGATGACGAGGTCGCAGCCGCGCAGCAGCTCGAGGTGCTCGTCGTAGTTGGCCTGCGCTATCAGCGCCAGGTCGTCGGCGACGCCGATCGGCGACGGCTTGAGCTTGTTCAGGCCGTCCACCGCGCGCGCGACGATGCCGTTCTTCGGGCCGTCCTTGGCCGCCAGGTCGAACAGCACGACCGGCACCCTGACGTTGACCAGATGCGCAGCGATCTGCGCGCCCATCACGCCGGCGCCGAGGACGGCGACCTTGCGAACGTTGAATCGGTTCATGCGGGCTCCGTTGAAATCGGGGAAGGGCTGGCTGCTCACTCGACCCGGATCCACCGCTGGTTGCGGAAGAACGGGCCGATGTAGCCACGCACCTCGAGCTGCCTGCCGCCGTCCAGGGGCTTCAGGCGCAGGCGGTAGACCTTGCCGTTGTTCGGGTCGAGGATGTCGCCGCCGTCCCAGATTTCCTTGTCGTCGGCGCTGTGCTTGGCGTTGCGAACGATGGTCATGCCGAGCACTTTCTGGTCCTTGCGCTCGTCGGTGCATTTTTCGCACTTGGAGTCCTGCTTGGCGGGGTCGACGATCTTCTCGACCTTGCCGACCAACGTGCCACCGGCGTCGACGATGCGCACGTACGACTTCTCGGTCTTGGTCTCGTCGTCGATCGTCTTCCACAGGCCCACCGGGGTGGACTGGCCGTGCGCCAGCGCGGCGGCGGCGAGCAGGGTGAGCGTGGCGAGGGTCTTCTTCATGGCGACGTCTCCGTGGGTCCGAGGGGTTGCGATGTTGCGGTCAGAACAGCGCCGCGTCCAGCGCCATCAGCGACGCCGCGCCGGCGCGCGCGCTGCGCACCAGTGCCGCGGTCTCGGGCAGCAGCCTGGCGAAGTAGAAGCGTGCGGTGGCGAGCTTGGCGGTGTAGAACGGGTCGCCCGAATCGGCCTTGGCCAGTGCCACCTTGGCCATGCGGGCGAAGAAGTAGGCGAAGCACAGGTGGCCGACGATGCGCAGGTAGTCCACCGCCGCGGCGCCGACCTCGTCGGCGTTGCCGAAGGCCTTCATGCCCAGTTCGGTGGTGAGCTTGGTCACCTTCTCGCCCAGGTCGGCCAGTGGATTGACGAATTCCTGCATCGCCTCGACGGTGCCTTCTTCCTCGACGAAGGCGGCGATCAGCCGGCCGAACTTCTTCAGCCTGGCGCCGTTGTCGCCGAGCACCTTGCGGCCCAGCAGGTCGAGCGCCTGCACCGTGTTGGTCCCTTCGTAGATCAGGTTGATGCGCGCATCGCGGACGAACTGCTCCATGCCGGTCTCGTGGACGTAGCCGGCGCCGCCGAAGACCTGCATGCAATGCGAGGTCGCGATCCAGCCGTTGTCGGTGAAGAAGCCCTTGATGACCGGCGTCAGCAGCGCAACGATGTCGCCGGCTTCGGCGCGCTCGGCCGCGTCAGCGCTCGACAGCATGCGGTCGATCTGCAGCGCGGTGTAGATCGCCATCGCGCGCCCGCCCTCGGCATAGGCGCGCGCGGTGAGCAGCATCCTGCGCACGTCGGGGTGGACGATGATCGGGTCGGCCGGCTGGTCGGGCGCCTTCGGCCCCGTCAGCGAGCGCATCTGCAGCCGCTCCCTGGCATACGCTGCAGCGTTCTGGTAGGCCACCTCGGTCAGACCGAGCGACTGGTTGCCCACCCCGAGCCGGGCTGCGTTCATCATTACGAACATCGCTGCCAGGCCCTTGTTCGGCTCGCCGACGAGCGAGCCGACGGCGCCGTCGAGCGTCAACTGGCAGGTGGCGTTGCCGTGGATACCCATCTTGTGTTCGATGGCGGTGCAGAAGATCGCGTTGCGTTCGCCCAGCGAACCATCGGCGTTGACCCGGATCTTGGGCACCACGAACAGCGAGATGCCCTTGCTGCCGGCCGGCGCGCCGGGCAGGCGCGCCAGCACCAGGTGGATGATGTTCTCGGCCAGGTCGTGCTCGCCGGCGCTGATGAAGATCTTCTGGCCGCTGAGCCGGTAGCTGCCGTCGGCCTGCGGCTCGGCCTTGCTGCGCAGCAGCCCGAGGTCGGTGCCGCAGTGCGGCTCGGTCAGGCACATCGTGCCGGTCCACTCGCCGCTCGTCAGCTTGGGCAGGTAGGTCGACTTCTGCTCGGGCGTGCCGTGCGCGTGCAGTGCCTCGTAGGCGCCGTGCGACAGGCCGGCGTACATCGTCCAGGCCTGGTTGGCCGAGTTCAGCATCTCGTACAGGCACTGGTTCAGCACGATCGGCAAACCCTGGCCGCCGTGCGCGGGATCCGCCGTCAGCGCCGGCCAGCCACCCTCGACATAGCTGGCATAGGCGGCCTTGAAGCCCTTCGGCGCCGTCACCGAGTGCGCAGCGGCGTCGAAGTGGCAACCCTCGGTGTCGCCGGGCAGGTTCAGCGGTGCAACCACCTCGGCGGCGAACTTGCCCGCCTGCTCGACGACGGCGTTGATCGTCTCCGCATCGATCTCGGCATGCGGGGGCAGGCGTTGCAACTCGTCGGTGGATCGGAACAGCTCGTGCAGGACGAACTGCAGGTCGCGCAGCGGCGGGGTGTAGCGGGGCATGAACGGACTCCTTCGACGGGACGGGGCGGGCGTGAGGACCTGGGGCGTTGGCCCGGCGTCAATGCGCGCCGGTGCGCCGCTTGGCGGCGGGTGCCGCAGCGGCCCGGGTCGGGGTGGTCGGGTCGGTCGCCGCCGCGCGCGGTGCGGCAGCGATGTACTGCCGCACGATGCGCTCGAAGCCGGCGTGGGCCCGGTCCACCGCGCCGGGCAGGTGCAGGAAGCGGGCGTCGTGGTGCAGGGCCAGGATCAGCCCGTGCACCTCGAACAGGATTTGCAGCGGGTCGGTGTCGGTGCCGAGATGGCCGGCCTCGATGGCCAGCCGGATGGCGCGCTCGAGTGCCGATTGCCAGGCCAGCACCATCGTCGCCAGGGCGTCGCGCACCGGGCCAGGGCGGTCGTCGAACTCGACCGCGCCGCTGATGTAGATGCAACCCGAATCGAGCTCGACCGAGACGCGCCGGATCCAGTTCTCGAACAGCGCACGCAGCCGCGGCAGGCCGCGCGGCTCGCGCATCGCCGGGAAGAACACCTCCTCCTCGAAGCGCGCGTGGTACTCGCCGATGACGGCGATCTGCAGTTCCTCGCGCGAGCCGAAGTGGGCGAACACGCCCGACTTGCTCATCTTCGTCACCTCGGCCAGGGCGCCGATCGACAGGCCCTCGAGCCCCACCTGCGAGGCCAGGCCGAGTGCGGCGTCGAGGATCGTTGCACGCGTCTGCCGGCCCTTTTGCAGCGAGCGCGGCGCGTGCTCGATCGCCCCGGGGGCGGCGCAGCGTCGACGGGCGGGCGATGGGGTGGCAGCCAAGATGGTGTCGCAAACGAACGATCGTTCTATTTTGCAGACTCTGTCGGGCCGTTTGCCGTGCGGCGTGACGAAATGTCTAGGGGTTGGGTTCTAGATCGCGCAGCAATCCGTGGCGCGCCGGCGCCACCGACGGGCGCGCGGCGGCAGCGGGGAACCTTGGAGCGCGTGTTGCGAATGCAGTACGCTTGCAGCCGCTGACAGGAGGATGGGTCGCGTGGACGTGCTGCAGCTCGATGTGTCCGGACGCCCGCAGGCGTGGATCTCGCCGCGCGATGCGGCGCTGCTCTACGCCTGCGACGGCGTGGCGTGGACGATCGGGCGCGCCTGCCAGGTGCTGCGCGGCGGCATCCAGCGCAGCACCGGGCTGCAGTCGCGCATCGAGGTGCACTCGATCATCGCCGTGCGCGGCACCATCCCCAGCCGTGCCTGGCGCCAGGCACCCGCGCTGTCCAACCCGAAACTGTTCGCCCGCGACCGCCATGTCTGCGCCTATTGCGGCGGCCGCTTCGGATTCGACATGCTGACGCGCGAGCACATCGTTCCGGTCTCGCGCGGCGGCCGCGACACCTGGATGAACTGCATCACCGCCTGCCGCTCATGCAACGGCCGCAAGGGCAACCGCCTGCCCGCCGAAGCACGCCTGAGCCTGATGTACCTGCCCTATGTACCCAGCGTGCACGAGGACATGATCCTGCGCGGGCGGCGCATCCTGGCCGATCAGATGGAGTTCCTGCTCGCCAGCGTGCCGCCGTCGAGCCGGCTGCACGCCTGAGCGCCCATGCACTCGCGGCCGCCGATTCCGGGGTATCGTGCCGACCGCCGGGAACCACGCCCGCTGCGGCCGGTCTACTGTGAGCCGGTGACCGAAGGCCAGCGGTCGGCAGCGGCAAGTTCCACCTGTTGAATACGAGAGAACCATGTCCAAGCTCCGCACCCCCCTCGCACTGGCGCTGGCCGCCACGCTCGCTGCCTGCGCCACCAGCAGCCCCGACG
Source organism: Burkholderiales bacterium (assembly GCA_037442725.1). GTDB lineage: Bacteria > Pseudomonadota > Gammaproteobacteria > Burkholderiales > Burkholderiaceae_C > Pseudaquabacterium. Next base: position 9,060 of record JBBIPS010000097.1, read on the forward strand.
TCATCAGCCGCAGCGATGCGCAGCGCATGTCGACGGTGCTCGACGGCACGGTGCTGTCGGTGCGGCCGGTCACCGTCGACGGCAGCCAGAGCGGCGTCGGTGCGGCAGCCGGCGGCGTGGTCGGCGCCATCGCCGGTTCGTCGGTCGGCGGCCGGCGCGAATCGAACGTCGTCGGGGTGCTCGGTGCGGTGGCCGGCGGCGTCATCGGCAACGCCGTCGAGCGTGTCGGCACGCGCGAAGACGCGCTCGAGATCCTGGTGCAACTGCGCAGCGGCGAGCGCCGCGCGATCGTTCAGGCCAAGGGCAGCGAAAGCCTCAACCCCGGCGACGCGGTGATCATCGTCACCACCGGCGGCAAGGTGCGTGTGACGCGCGCGCCGGCCGGTGCGCCGCTGCCGGCGACAATGGCCACGCCCGGCGCGCACGGCTGAACCGCGCAGGGCTGGCGCGGTCGG
>JBBIPS010000098.1:0-9478 GCA_037442725.1 Burkholderiales bacterium
AACTCGCGCTCGAGCCGCGCGAGCCGCCGGCAGGCCGCACGGACGCGGCGGTGCCGGCGCTCAACGCACCGGTGCGCGCCGCGGCGCTGCTGATGAGCGGCCAGGCGCTGGCGCCTTCGGCCGGCGCAAGAACGGGCCATGCCGCGCACGGCGGCCACGCGCCGCCGGCGACGAACAGCCACAAGCTCAACACCGCACTGACCTTCGACACGCTGGTGGCCGGCCGCGCCAACCAGATGGCGCGCACCGCCGCGCTGCACGTGGCCGGCGCGCCGGGGGTGACCTACAACCCGCTGTTCATCTACGGCGGTGTCGGCCTGGGCAAGACGCACCTGATCCACGCCGTCGGCAACGCGCTGCTGAAGGACAAGCCCGACGCGCGCGTGCTCTACCTGCACGCCGAACAGTTCATCAGTGATGTCGTCAAGAACTACCAGCGCAAGACCTTCGACGAACTCAAGGCGAAGTACCACTCGCTCGATCTGCTGCTGATCGACGATGTGCAGTTCTTCGCCGGCAAGGACCGCACGCAGGAGGAATTCTTCAACGCCTTCGAGGCGCTGCTGGCCAAGCGCTCGCACATCATCATGACCAGCGACACCTACCCGAAGGGCCTGGTGAACATCGACGAGCGGCTGACCAGCCGCTTCGACGCCGGCCTGACGGTGGGCATCGACCCGCCCGAACTGGAGATGCGGGTGGCGATCCTGATCCGCAAGGCGCAGGCCGAGGGCGCCGAGATGCCCGAGGACGTGGCGTTCTTCATCGCCAAGAACGTGCGTGCCAACGTGCGCGAGCTCGAGGGTGCGCTGCGCAAGGTGCTGGCCTACAGCCGCTTCAGCCACAAGGACATCAACATCGTGCTGGCGCGCGATGCGTTGCGCGACCTGCTCTCGATCCAGAACCGACAGATCTCGGTCGAGAACATCCAGAAGACGGTGGCCGATTTCTACAAGATCAAGATCGCCGACATGTACAGCAAGAAGCGGCCTGCTTCGATCGCCAAGCCGCGCCAGATCGCGATGTACATCGCCAAGGAGCTGACGCAGAAGAGCCTGCCCGAGATCGGCGAGTTGTTCGGCGGGCGCGACCACACGACGGTGCTGCACGCGGTGCGCAAGATCGCTGGCGACCGCACCAAGAACACCGAGTTGAACCAGCAACTGCACGTGCTCGAACAGACCCTGAAGGGATGAAGCCTGTCAAGGCACAACCGTGTGTACAACTTTGCGGCAACGTGGCACTCATCCACAGGCCGGCGCCCGAACCCGAAGTTGTGGTCTGTTTCCAGCCTCGCTGCCGGCACCGCACCCACAGGGTTCGCTCCAAGCTAAGCCCTTGAAAATACAGGTGAAAATAGCGTTGTTCACAGCCAGTCCGGTTGCCTACTAGAACTACCAGGTTCAATGAGGAAGACATGATCGTCATTCAAGCTCCACAACAAAAACTGCTCGAGGCGCTGCAGTCCGTGGCGGGCATCGTGGAGCGTCGGCACACGCTGCCGATCCTGGCCAACGTGCTGCTGCACAAGAAAGGTGGCAACGTCGAGTTCACGACCAGCGATCTCGAAATCCAGGTGCGCACGCAGGCCGCGCTGGGCGGCGAAGACGGCGATTACGCGACGACGGTGAACGCCAGGAAGCTGCTCGACATCCTGCGTGCGCTGCCCGCCGAACAGGTCGTCACGCTGGCCAGCGCGCAGGACAAGCTCACGCTGTCGGCGGGCAGGAGCCGCTTCACGTTGCAGACGCTGCCGAGCGACGACTTCCCGCTGGTCAACGAGGCGGTGGACTTCGGACCCATGTTCGCCGTGCCGCAGGCCACGCTCAGGAGCTTGATCAACCAGGTGCACTTCGCGATGGCGGTGCACGACATCCGCTACTACCTCAACGGCATCCTGTTCGTCGCCGAGGGCAAGGCGCTGACGCTGGTGGCCACCGACGGCCACCGCCTTGGCCTGGCACAGGCCAATCTCGAAGCCGAGATCCCCAAGCAGGAGGTGATCCTGCCGCGCAAGACCGTGCTCGAACTGCAGCGCCTGCTGAAGGATGAGGACACGCCGATCGAGATGCGCTTTGCCGGCAACCAGGCCAAGTTCAGCTTTTCGGGAATGGAATTCGTCACCAAGCTGGTCGAGGGCAAGTTCCCGGACTACAACCGCGTCATTCCGAAGGGACACAAGAATGCCGTCACGCTCGGCCGCGCGGCGCTGCTGGCCAGCCTGCAGCGCGCGGCGATCCTCACGAGCGACAAGTTCAAGGGTGTGCGCGTCAACCTCGAGCCCGGCCTGCTGCGCATCGCCTCGAACAACACCGAACAGGAAGAGGCCAAGGAAGAACTCGAGATCGACTACGACGGCGACCAGATCGAGATCGGCTTCAACGTCACCTACCTGATGGACGTGTTGGCCAACATCAGCCACGACATGGTCAAGATCGAACTGCAGGACGGCAACGCCAGCGCGCTGATCACGGTGCCGCAGCAGCCCGGCTTCAAGTACGTCGTGATGCCGATGCGCATCTGACACGCTGCGAGGAGCCGAGGCCACAGCCACGTCGCGGTGACGGACCCGGCACGGCGGGCCTTGGCCCTCTGCAATTTTTTTGGCGGCTGCGACTCGATCGTGGCGCGCCTGTGAAGAAGGCCAACGATGATCGATCCCCTGCCCGAGCAAGACCCCGACCACGGCGTGACACGGCGCCCCAATCCGTCGGAGGCGGGCCAGGTGGCCTCCACCGGTTCGGCGGCGTCGGTCGCCTACGGTGAAGGCGACATCCAGATCCTCGAGGGGCTGGAGGCGGTGCGCAAGCGCCCCGGCATGTACATCGGCGACACCAGCGACGGCACCGGTCTGCATCACCTGGTATTCGAGGTGGTCGACAACGCCATCGACGAAGCGCTGGCCGGCCACTGCGACGACATCATCGTCACCATCCACACCGACAACAGCGTCAGCGTCATCGACAACGGTCGCGGCATCCCCACCGGGGTCAAGCTGGACGACAAGCACGAGCCCAAGCGCAGCGCGGCCGAGATCGCGCTGACCGAACTGCACGCCGGTGGCAAGTTCAACCAGAACAGCTACAAGGTCTCGGGTGGGCTGCACGGCGTGGGCGTGTCGTGCGTCAACGCACTGTCCAGTTGGCTGCAGCTGACGGTGCGCCGCGAGGGCAAGGTGCACTTCATCGAGTTCGCCAAGGGCGTGCCGCAGAACCGGCTGATCGAGCCGCGCGACGGCTTCGAGACCAGCCCGATGAGGATCACCGGCGACACCGAGAAGCGCGGCACCGAGGTGCACTTCCTGCCCGACGAGGAGATCTTCACCAACATCGACTTCCACTACGACGTGCTGGCCAAGCGTCTGCGCGAGCTGAGCTTCCTGAACAACGGCGTGCGCATCCGCCTGGTCGACGAACGCAACGCCAAGGAGGAGGATTTCGCGTTCGCCGGTGGTGTCAAGGGCTTCGTCGAGTTCATCAACAGAGGCAAGAAGGTGCTGCATCCGAACATCTTCCACGCCACCGGCGACAAGATGAGCGAGCAGGGCACCAACGTCGACGTCGAAGTGGCGATGCAGTGGAACGACGGCTACAACGAGAGCGTGCTGTGTTTCACCAACAACATCCCGCAGCGTGACGGCGGCACCCACCTGACCGGGTTGCGCGCGGCGATGACACGCGTCATCAACAAGTACATCGACGACAACGAGCTGGCCAAGAAGGCCAGGGTCGAGATCGCCGGCGACGACATGCGCGAAGGGCTGGCCTGCATCGTCAGCGTCAAGGTGCCCGAACCCAAGTTCTCGAGCCAGACCAAGGACAAGCTCGTATCGAGCGAAGTACGCGGACCCGTCGAGGAGATCGTCAGCAAGCTGCTGACCGACTGGCTGCTCGAGAACCCGATCGACGCCAAGATCATCTGCGGCAAGATCGTCGATGCCGCGCGGGCGCGCGAGGCGGCGCGCAAGGCACGCGAGATGACGCGCCGCAAGGGCGTGCTCGACGGCATGGGGCTGCCGGGCAAGCTCGCCGACTGCCAGGAGAAGGACGCCGCGCTGAGCGAGATCTACCTCGTCGAGGGCGACTCGGCCGGCGGCAGCGCCAAGCAGGGGCGCGATCGAAAGTTCCAGGCCATCCTGCCGCTGCGCGGCAAGATCCTCAACGTCGAGAAGGCGCGCTACGAGAAGCTGCTGTCGAGCGAATCGATCGTGACGCTGATCACCGCACTGGGCACCGGCATCGGCGCCGAGGACTTCGACGTCGACAAGCTGCGCTACCACCGCATCATCATCATGACCGACGCCGACGTCGACGGCGCCCACATCCGCACGCTGCTGCTGACCTTCTTCTACCGCCAGATGCCGGCGCTGGTCGAGCGCGGCCACATCTACATCGCGCAGCCGCCGTTGTACAAGGTCAAGGTCGGCAAGGCCGAGCAGTACCTGAAGGACGGCCACGAGCTCGACGCCTACCTGCTGAAGGTGGCACTCGACGGCGCGGTGGTCTGGCCCGACGGCCCGCACCAGGGCGGCGCCACGGGTCGCGCGGCGCTGACCGGCGGCAACCTCGAGGCCCTGGCGCGCAAGTACGTCCTGGCCAGCCACGTGACGGATCGTCTCGGCAACTGGATGGACCTCGAGGCCTTGCGCGCCATCGCCGGCGGCCTGACGCTCGACCTCGACGGCGCGCCGCAGGCCGAGGCCAGCGCGCGGGCGCTGCAGTCCGCGCTGCACGACGCCAGCGTGCAGGCCGAGTTCGACGCCCGCACCGACAAGCACCTGCTGCGCATCAGCCGGCGCCATCACGGCAACATCAAGGCCAGCGTTGTGACGCGCGAGTTCGTCCACGGCGCCGACTACGCCGCGCTGCGCGAGGCCGGCCAGACCTTCAAGGACCTGCTCGGGCCGGACGCCGTCGTGCGCCGCGGCGAGGGCGAGCGCATGAAGGAGCACAAGGCCAGCGACTTCCGCGCCGCGATGGCCTGGCTGATGGCGCAGGCCGACGCCGCGGTCGGCCGCCAGCGCTACAAGGGCTTGGGCGAGATGAACCCCGAGCAGCTCTGGGAGACGACGATGGACCCGGCGGTGCGCCGCCTGCTCAGGGTGCAGATCGACGACGCCATCGAGGCCGACCGCGTCTTCACGATGCTGATGGGCGACGAGGTCGAGCCGCGCCGCGAGTTCATCGAGAGCAACGCGCTGCGCGCGGCCAACATCGACGTCTGAGGTGGCCCGCTGTCACGTCACGTCTGGCCGCCGGTTGCGGCGGCATGAGCTCGGCGTCGAAGGCGCAGGCCCAGGCGCGGCGGCCAGCGCGCGCTCGATGTGGTGCCGTGCCACGCGGGTTCTGGGCACCGCAAAGTCGAACCAGCGCCGCACGTCGTCGTCCAGCCCGATGCCGTGCATGTAGTTGTAGATCGCTTTTTTCAGCGCCCCGCCGAGCGCGTCGTGGTCGACGCCGGTCGGGTCGACGAAGCCGACATCGTTCCTGGCGAACGAGACCGGTGGCAGCGGCCGCAGCGTGATGCCGAATCGCCCGGGGTCGCGGCCCACCGGGGAATGCACGGTGCAGGTGAAACGGTGGAAGAAGCCCGACTGGATGCAGCCCGCCGCGAAGAGCTGGCGCACGTAGTCGAGTGCGTCGACCGTGTCCTGCACCGTCTGCGTCGGGAAGCCGTACATCAGGTAGGCGTGGACCAGGATGCCGGCATCGGCGAAGCCCTTGGTCACGCGCGCCACCTGGTCGACCGAGACCCCCTTGCTCATCAGCTCGAGCAGCCGGTCCGACGCCACCTCGAGCCCGCCCGAGACCGCGATGCAGCCACTGTCGGCGAGTTGCCGGCACAGCTGCGGCGTGAAGGTCTTCTCGAAGCGGACGTTGCCCCACCATGAGATCGCCAACCTGCGCTTGTGCAACTCGGCGGCCAGCGCCTTGAGCGACTTCGGCGGTGCCGCCTCGTCGACGAAGTGGAATCCGCTCTGGCCCGTCTCGGCGACGATGGCCTCGATGCGGTCGACCAGCGTCTCGGCGCTGGCCGCGTCGTAGTGCGAGATGTAGTCGAGGCTGACGTCGCAGAAGCTGCATTTCTTCCAGTAGCAGCCCTGCGCCACCGTCAGCTTGTTCCAGCGCCCGTCGGACCACAGCCGGTGCATCGGGTTGAGCATGTCGAGCAGCGACAGGTAACGCTCCAGCGGCAGCCCGTCCCAGGTCGGCGTGCCGACCTCGGCGAAGGGCACGTCGGGCTCGGCGAAGTCGATGTAGCGCACGGCCGAGTGCCCCGCCGGGCGCGTGAAGGTCCGCACCAGCCGGCCCAGCGCGCGCTTTCCGGCCAGGTGGTCGAGCAGCGCGAGCAACGGGCGCTCGCCGGCGTCGAGCGTGACGTAGTCGAAATGGTCGAACACGCGCGGCTCGGTGAGATCGCGCAGCTCGGTGTTGACGAAGCCGCCGCCGAGCACGGTGACGAGCGCCGGGTCGTGCGCCTTGATCGCCTGCGCGATTCGGAACGCCGCGTACACCGCGCCCGGAAACGGCACCGACACCAGCACGACGCTGGGCGCATGACGCGCCAGCGCCGCCAGCGTCAGCCCGCGCAGCGTGCGGTCGATCAGGTTCGGTGGCGCCGCCAGCGCGTCGGCGAGCGGGTCGAAGCCGGGCTGGCTGCGTGCCAGGTCCTCCGCGTAGCGGACGAACCCGAAGCGCTCATCGACCGCGTCGCGCAGCACGTCGGCGATGTCGTCGAGGTACAGGGTCGCGAGGTGGCGCGCGCGGTCGTGCGCGCCCAGCGCGCCGAAGGCCCACGCCAGCGGGTCGCCGCCGGCGTCGTCGACGAAGACGTCGAGCGCAGCGAAGCGCGACCCCTCGGGCAGGAAGCTGCGGCTGCCGATGCGATGCGCCAGCGTCGCGTCGCGCCCTTGCAGGAAGGCGATCGTCGGCGCGATGGTCGCCAGGTAGCGCTCGAACTGCGTCTCGAACGCGACGACGCGCGCCGTTCGCCGGACCAGCGGCAGCGCGGCGATGCATTCGCGCAGCGCGAGCAGCCCCGTCGGCGACAACAACTCGAGGATCAGCGCCAGCGCCAGGTCCTCCTGCACCGCGGCGACGCCGCGCGAGCGCAGGAACCCCGTGAGGTAGGCCGTCGACGGGTAGGGTGTGTTGAGCTGCGTCATCGGTGCGATGAGCGACAGCACGCGGGCGGTCCGGGCGGGCATGGCGGTGGCTGGCAAGGGTGCCAGATTCTCCCCGCTTGCGCGGCGTCAACGCGGCGGTGCGGATCACGGAATAGATTGGCCTCGCGGTCTTGCGCCGCACGCCCGGCGCGTGCGGATCGGGGCCGTCGAGGAGGGGCCATGGCCACATCCGAACGCAATGATCGTCAGTCCGCCAGGGCTGCCGGACCGGTGTCGTCCGGTAGCGCCGACCCATGGTCGGCGCAGGCCCGGCACCAGTTGGAGTGCGGCATGCTGGCCTGGGTCGCGGTGCTCGAAAGCGCCGAGGCGCTGCACCGGTTCCTGCTCGACACCACCCATCGCGCGCGCCGACGGCATGAGGCGATCGGGTCGCGTCTCCACGCCGCAGCCGACATCGAGAAGATGGCTGCGCTGCAACAGGAGTTGTGGCGCTTCGACACCGACGTCGCGACGCGCTACGGCGAGGAACTGACCGAGGCGCTCGCCCACATGGGAGCCGAGGTGCTCGACCAGGTCGAGCAGGCCGCCGAGCGCTGGGTCGACGATTCGCAACGCACGGCCGCGATGCTGATGCCGGCAACCCTCGGCTCCGGCGTGGACTGGCCGCATGGGCTGTGGGGCGGCGGGCGCGCTCCGGGGTTGGCCCGTGCGGGTGCCGTGGCGGTCTGACGCCGCCTCCGCCAGCGCAAGCCCCGCGTATCGCCCGGACGCGCCTTCGAACGGGTGCGCCAGCGGGCCCGCCGCGCTGCGTCGGCGGCGACCTTGTGTACGATCGACCCGGGAGTTGGGTTGCCACTCGGGCGGCCCGCGAGCACCGTGAACGTTGCCGCCCTGCAGGCCAGGCTGCGCCAGTTCGCCACCGAGCGCGACTGGCAGCCTTTTCATACGCCGAAGAACCTGGCGATGGCGCTGACCGTCGAGGCCGCCGAGCTGGCCGAGATCTTCCAGTGGATGACGCCCGAAGAGTCGCTCGCGGCGTCGTGCGACGGGCGGCGCCACGAGCACATCGCCGACGAGCTCGCCGACGTGCTGCTGTACCTGCTGCAGCTCGCCGACAGGACCGGTGTCGACCTCGAGCAGGCGGTGCAGGCAAAACTGGTCAAGAACGCGATCAAGCACCCGCGCCGGTGACGTGCGGCAGGCGTTCGGCCTGGCGCCTTCGCTTGATCGCGGACAGGCCAGGAGCCTGAGGGTGTCCGGGCTTGTCAACCGAGCCCCACCGCCCTGCGTTGTGCGCCCAAGCTTGGCAAACGCCCGGCTTGCTCGAGAGAGTCGGAGCACACACGAACCTCACCTGAATGGAATCCTCATGATCGACACCAAGTCCGTCCTCGCCGCCGCCGTGCTGTCCGCCGTGGCCAGCGTTTCGTTCGCGCAAACCGCGGTTGCTGCCAAGGATGTCAAGGCCGTTGCCGCCCCGGCAGCCACCGCTGCGATGCCTGCCGACGCCGCTTCCATGCCGATGCACAAGAAGAAGGTTGCCAAGCATCGCGCTGCCAAGAAGGCCGCTGCCGCGTCCGAAGCGACGAAGTAATCGCTGCTCGGGTACGACGATTGCCGAAGGGGCCGGGAGGGCAACCTCGCGGCCCCTTCCCGTTTGCGCTCAGGGGTCGAGCCCTCGCCCCAGGCGTTGCTGCACCCGGGACGTCTTCGACAGCATTCGTGCTGCGGGCCCGGGATCGGGGCACGACGCTCTCAAGCGCCGTCGCCCATGGTCTTGAGCTTGTAGCGCTGCAGCTTGCCGGTCTCGGTGCGCGGCAACTGCGACACGAAGGTGACCGCGCGCGGGTACTTGTAGGGCGCGATCGTGCGCTTGACAAAATCCTGCAGCTCGCGCGCCAAGGCTTCGCCGGGCACGTGCTCAGGCCGCGGCACGACGAAGGCCTTGACGATCTGGCCGCGATCTTCGTCGGCGGCACCGATGACCGCGCATTCGGCCACCGCCGGGTGCAGCAGCAGCGCGTCCTCGACCTCGGGCGCGGCGATGTTGTAGCCGGCCGAGATGATCATGTCGTCGCTGCGGCTGCAGAAGTGGAAGTAGCCGTCGGCATCCATGAAGTAGGCGTCGCCGGTCAGGTTCCAGCCGTTGCGCACGTAGCGGGTCTGGCGCTCGTCGGCGAGGTAGCGGCAGCCGGTCGGGCCCTTCACCGCCAGTGCGCCGACCTGCCCGGGCGGCAGCGGCCGGCCGTCGTCGCCGAGCACGCAGGCGCGGTAGCCCGGCACCACCGTGCCGGTGGCGCCGGGCCGCGCATGCGCATCGTCGGTCGAGATGAAGATGTGCAGCATCTCGGT
>JBBIPS010000099.1:0-9465 GCA_037442725.1 Burkholderiales bacterium
CTCATGCCAGATGATCTTGTGAATCGGAAGCATTTCTTGGCCTCATGAGTCATGTCGCCGACGAGCCGTATCCGCCGACCCGATCCTGGTCGCGAGCACCGGGCCACATGCCGGACCCGCGCGCCCGGGGGTCTCAAGGACTGGCGATGTCGGCATCGTCAGATCACTACCAGTTCACCTGCAGGGTGCGATGCGCACCGATCGACTCGCTCATAGAGCTCGCCGATCAACCTGGCGTGACGATCTTCGATGGCACTGCGCCTGAGCTTCAGGTTCGGCGTCAGTTCGCCCAGTTCGATGCTGAACTGACGATCGAGCAGCGCGACGCCGAGCGGCCGCTCGCGTTCGCCGATCCGCGCAAGCTGTGCGCGCAGCGACGCCTTCAAGTGGACCCTTGAAGGTTCATCGAGTCCCGCAACGCAGGTGCACAGCGCCACAAGGTACTTGCGCCCGTTGCCGATGAGCAGTGCGTCATCGATCCCCGCAACGCTGCGCAGCAGTGCCTCGACGCCCGCCGGCCAGACGCGGCGTCCGGTGGAAGTCTTGATCAGGTCGCCGCTTCGGCCGGTCAGGCGCAGGTAGCCTTCGGCATCGAACTGTCCGAGGTCCCCAGTAAGGTAGAACCCATCGCCATCGAGTGGTGAGCTGTCGCCCTCACCCAGGTACCCGGCAAACACGCCGGCCCCGCGTACCTTGATCGCGCCGTCGTCTGCCAGCACGATCTGGTTGCCCGACAATGGCCGGCCGACGGTACCCAGGCGGAAGTCGTCGATGCGGTTCATCGCCATCGGCAACACGTTCTCGCTCAGTCCATAGGCCTCGAGCACCAGCCAGCCCAGGGCGTGGAACTCCTCCAGCAGTGGCAGCGGCATCGGTGCCGACCCGGTGACCATGCAGCGCAGGCGATGACCCATCACACTGCGCACCCGCTCCAGAACGATCCGGTCAGCAACCCTGTGTACCAACGCCAACCAGAGCGGCACCGGGCGCTTGTCCAGTCGCATTCGGCTGGTGCGGCGGCCGACGCTCCAGGCGGACTCGATCAGCCAGCGCCGCAGCGGCGACTGGGCGGCGACATGTTCCCGAATCCCATCGTAGAGCTTCTCGAAGAAGCGCGGCACGCCGACGAACACGTCGGGTGAAGCCGTGGCGACCACGTCCATCACGCGCCGTGGATCGTCCAGCAAGTAGGTGCCCACGCCCTTGCGCACGCCGGCCAGGTTGACCATGCGCTGGAACAGGTTGGACAGCGGCAACCAGCACAGCAGGCGGCCTTCATTGCCGATGAAGTCGAACGCGCCGCAGATGGCGTCGATGGCCAGGCAGACCTGGCCATGGCTGAAGGCGATGCCCTTCGGCGCTCCCGTGGTGCCCGAGGTGAAGATGATCGTGGCGATGTCGTCGGCCGTCGGGGGGGCATGGCCTGGCCTTGCCGATTCGCCCAGCGCTTCGAGTTCGGTCCACGACAAGCGGCGCGTCGCCGTCGGCGGATCACCGAGACCCGTCGCCAATTGCAGCACGAAGCGGACTTTGGCCAGGCGCTCGCTGCCGACTTGCAGGAGCACGCGCGGATCGGTCGTGGCGAAGGCGACGACGTCGGCCTGATCGGCCATCTCGGCGATGCGTTCCGGCAAGTCGTGCGCGTCCAGACCCACCACCACCACGCCCAGCGCCAGCGCCGCGTGATGCAACAGCTCCCATTCGAGTGAAACCGGGGCGATCAGGGCGAGTCGATCGCCCTTGCGCAAGCCCGCGGCGGACAACGCGTGGCGCAGCCGGGATACACGCGCGGCGAAGTTGTGCCAGGTGATGGGCTGCCAGCGTCCGCCGTCGACCTCGCATTGGAAGGCGATCGCTTCAGGGGTCTCGGCTGCGCGCAGCTCGAGCAGTTGCGCGACGGTGCCGGCGCGGGTCCAGTCGCCGGTCATGACGCTTGGCCGGCGCTGCTGGCGTCCAGGTAGTATTCGAGGACCGGGTCGAGGTAGCTCTCCCAGGCGGGCACCGGCAGACCTGCCGCGTCGAGCGTGCGCGCCGTGTCGACGTTCGAGAAGCCTTGATCTTCGGCGAGGTAGGCGAGCACAGGCGACAGCCCCCGCAACGCCCGGCGGGTCTTCGCGCCTGCAAGCACGCCGATCAGCGGCACCAGGCGCTCCAGCAGTCGCCGGTCGACGTGACGCAGCCTGGGCACTTCGCGACGGTGCGCCTTCCATGCCAGGCGCACCCTGTCCTGCAGGCGCGTCAACACGATGGCGCCGTCCGCGCCGCAGCAGAGGTGGAAGATCCGTCCGGCCGTCTGCGCCTGATTGCTGGACCAGTGGATCGCGTCGGCGACCCAGTCGACCGGGACCGTGTCGAGCCGGGTCCGGCCCAGATCCGGCATGATGCCGAAGGTCCGCGTGCCCGAGAGGAATTCGCACAGGTGGTAGAAGACCTGGAAGTGGATGACCCGTCCGCTGCCGGTCGCGCCCACCACCATGCTGGGTCGATGCACCGTTACAGGCAGGTCGGCGCCCTCGGTCCAGATCAGGCGTTCCGCCTCGGCCTTGGCCGCTTCGTAGGTGTTGTGAAACTCGGTCACGTCCGGCAGCCGGCGCTCCGGCATGCGGCCGGGCGTGCGGCCCCACACGCCGACGGTGCTGACGAAGTCGATCTTGCGCAGCGTGCCGGACTGGGCGCAGCGCCGGCCGAGTTCGAGCACGGTGCGCGTCGGCACGACGGCGGTCGCGCGGGCCTCGCCCGGGCTCATGTTGAGCTTGACGCTCGCCGCGCAGTGGATGATGTGCGTCACCTCGCCGGCCAGCCTGGACAGGTCTGCGGCGGGCAGGCCGAAATCAGGTTGCGTGATATCGCCGCGCAGGGCCAGGATGCGCGCGGCGCGGCGGTCTCCGCTCGACAATCCCCAGTACGCGAACAGACCGTCCAGCCTGGCGCGCAGGTCATTCTCGTCTTGCGCGCGGATCAGCAGCGAGACAGTCGTATCGTCTTGCTCGAGCAGCCGGGGCACCAGCGCACTGCCAATGGTGCCTGTCGCGCCGGTCAGGAAGACGTTCTTCACACGTCCGGCCTAGCGGGAGGGCGTGCCGTAGCGGCCAGGAGCGATCAGGTTGCGCGGGTCGACGGCATGCTTGATCGAAGCGAGGAGGGCCTTGGCGGCGGGGTTCGCATCGAGCGCGCCCGGCATGCTCATGGTGGTGGCGCGGTAGGGGGGGTAACCGCCATCGACATAGGCCTGGCGTGCCTCGTGATACCAGGCACTGGCGCGCGCCGCGTCGGCCGGGTCGTCGCGCTGGTAGAACACGCCCACGAGAACGATCACCGAACGCGCACTCTCGACGATGACTTCGACGAAGAAGTCGAATTCGTGCTTGTCGAAGATGCGCTTGGTCAGCGCCAGCACCTTCATCACGTGCTCCGAGGTGAAGGGTACGACGGGTCCGATCCAGATGAAGCCGCAGCCGTCGCGCGCCGGGTCGATGTCCGTAGCGGGCTTCTTCGCGTGCGACTTGAAGTAGGCCTGCCGCACGAACTCGTCGGTCGGGATGCCGCGGAACAGGTTGATCGCCGGCACCATGACGTCGGTGAACTCGGGTGACTTGCCCAGCAGGCGGTTGGCGATCGGTGCGACGTGCCGGACGAGGCGCCCGAACCAGTCGTCGCGCACCGCCGCACCGATGAACTGCACCATCCCGTAGCGGCGCAGCACCTTTCGCATCATGCGTTTCTGGTAGCGCACTTCTTCGCGGCTGCCGTACAGACCGCAGCCGAAGGTCCAGCGAGCGACGCCGTGTTGCCTGCGCCACTGCGCGGCGGCCTCGTCGCTCAGATAGCGTCGCCCTGCCAACAGGTCGTGCGGATACTGGGCCAGGATGCACATCATCGCGAAGTCGTTCGCCAGATGCGGATGCGAGCGAATGGCGCGCGCCATCACCAGCTCGCGCAGGTCGTCGATGAAGGGGCCGAGCTTCTCCGGCGGCGCCTTGTACTCGAAGGCGGCGAAATCGAACTTCTCGGGTGCCGGCATCAGCCAGATGCCGGCCTTGACCACGATGCCCAGGTTCGACTGCGCGAACATGCCGTCGAGGTAGGGGCCCACACCCCACTTGTAGGTGTGTCGCACGGCGTTGTTGCCGGTCGGTCCACCGCCGGTCTCGAGCAGGCTGGCGTCGGGAAGTACCACATCCATGCCGCACAGGCAGCCATAGTGATCCGCCATCGGCGTCAGGCCACGGCCCTTGTCGAGCGCATTGCCGATCACGCTCGCGAACTGCGTACTGCCAGCGCAGTCTGCCCACAGGCGCGAACCAGTCCGTTTCAAGTGATCGTTGAGCTGCTTGTAGGTCACGCCGGGTTCGATGACGGCGTAGCCAAGTTGCTCGTCCACATGCCCGATGCTGGTCATTCGATCCAGGATCATCGTGATGCCGGCCTCGTAGCATGCGGTGTTCTCGCCGTAGCCCCAGTTCTTGCCCGTGCTCACCGGCCAGACCGGCACGTCGTCGCGGGCCGCCACCTTCAGCGTCGCCTGCACCTGTGCGGCGGTGCGTGGGTACACGACAGCCGAGGCAAGCCTGCGGTCCGGCAGACAGGTGCGGGTGATCGCCTCGACGGCATCGCCATCGGCGACGACACCGTCGAGCCCCACGATCCCACGCAACTCGTCGAGCAACTCGGCCTGCAGCGGAAGCGGCGCGCGGTTCATGCCTCCTTCCCCGATCAAGCTGCTGCTCCAGCTGCCATGCCAGCGCCAGGCGCTGCCCTGGCCCAGTCGTCATGGACGAATCCAGGCCAGTCCGGTCGGCTCGGGCGGGTGATGCGCAGGTCCTCGTCGCGCAGGTCCAGCCACTTCATGTGTTGCGCGACGTGCCGGCCGAGATAGATCTTGCGCAGGGTCATGAAGTCGACAATCTTTCCCATCAATTTCCAATACCGCTTGTTCGCCTTGCCCTCGCGGATGAGAGCGGAGAACTCCGGCGCGTAGGGGTTGTAGCCGAAGTTCTTCAGGTCCGAATACATCAGTAGCCAATTGATCGGGTAGTTCGAGAACACCGGGCTGGCGTTCTTCGTCGAGCCGATCAGTCCCAATTCCACCACCTTCTTCATCGTCTCGTCCTGGTCGTAGCGCCACGCATGGTAGGGCGCCAGGTAGCGTGGAAACCGGGTGCCGGCCGGATATCGCTTCGGGTTCCAGAAGCGGCCGAGGTCATGCGCGTCGAACTCGCCCGATGCGAGCAACTCGGGTGGCGTCCAGTCCACCTCGGAAATGGCCAGTCGGGGGAATTCGTATTCCATGCGCTCGGGCACCGGCTGCCCAGGCGAGTAGCCGGCCAGCACCAGGGGGATGTTCTTCTCCATTGCCAGGCGCAGTGCGTTGCCCTCGAAGAGTGGCGCGTAAACGTAGGAGATGGTGTGCACCGCGCCGCGCGCCTCCTGGTTCATCAGCAGCCAACGGAACAGGTGACGGTAGAACGTCATCGGCGGCCGATAGACCACATGCTCGACGTCAAGCCTGTCGACGGCGCGCCGTATGTTGGCCCACGCGACCTCGCCGATGTCGATGTCGGTGGTGTGCGCCAGCACGCTCAATCCGTATTCCACCTTCAGCCTGTGGATCAGGTAGACGCTGTCCTTGCCGCCCGACAGGGGAACCAAGCAGTCGTACTGGCCTTGGCCGCGGCATGCCTGCAGCGCCCGTTCGAGATCGGCCTCGCGTACCCGCCGCAGCGCTTCCGGTGCCGCGTTGCCTTGCGGCTTGAAGTCGCGGCAGGGCTGGCAGATGCCGCTCGCGTCCAGGTTCGCCCCCGGAACGGCTGCCGGCAGCAGGCAATTGCGGCACGATCTCATCGTCTCGGACCCGCTCGAAAATGAATCGGATGACCGACGTTTCTGAAGGCCCCCAGGGTCGGGCCGCGCTCAGCCCGCCCCCCGAGCGGGCGAGCAAACTCGCGTGCGGCGCGTCGTTTGCCCGGCAGAACCTGCCGCGTCATGCCGACGCCGGGAGGTCGACGATGACCCCGGTCAAATCTGGCCGACGGCGTGACAATTTCGGCCTTTGCAGGCGTCTGTGGGTCCGGCCATCGCATTGAACCGACCGGTGACTGTGGCACCATAGCCTTCCGTTCCTGCCCGGCCTGCAGCATCGCACGGGTCGAGGGCCAAGTCCTGAACCAGCCGCAGGCGGCCGATTCATTATCTGTTTGCTCAAGGGGGTGCGTCTTGAAGCTCTTCACTGCTGAATTCACCCACGGTGCGCGGGCGCTGTTGATGTGTGGCATTGCGGCGCTGCTTGCGGCCTGCGCCAGCCAGCCTGCCCATCCCCCCGCGCCCACCAGCGCCCAGACGCAAGACTACACCTACATCCTGGGCCCCGGCGACTCGGTCAACATCATCGTCTGGCGCAATCCGGAGTTGTCGATGTCGGTGCCGGTGCGGCCGGACGGCAAGGTCGCGGCGCCGCTGGTCGACGAGCTGGTGGCGCAGGGCAAGACCTCGGTGCAGCTGGCGCGCGATATCGAGCAGCAGCTCGCCAAGTACGTGCGCGACCCGATCGTCACGGTGCTGGTCACCGGTTTCGTCGGGCCGTACAGCGAGCAGATCCGCGTCGTCGGCGAGGCCGCCAAGCCGCAGGCGTTGCCGTACAAGCAGAAGATGACGCTGCTCGACGTGATGATCGCCGTCGGCGGGCTGACCGACTTTGCCTCGGGCAACAGCGCCACCATCCTGCGCGGCTCGGACGGCAACAAGCAATACACGGTACGGCTGAAGGATCTGGTCAAGCGCGGCGACATCTCGGCCAATGTCGAGATGAAGCCGGGCGACATCCTCATCATTCCGCAGAGCCTGTTCTGATCCGTGCCGATCGTGGCGGGCGCCGGCGCGGTGTCCCCGCCGGTGCCCCGCGGCCCCAGGCCTGACTGCCCAGGAAAGCAACGATGGAAGAACTGATCACCCAGTTGACCGCGATCGCACGCGGCATGTGGAAGTTCCGCTGGCCGGCGCTGCTGGCGGCGTGGGTGGTGGCCATCCTCGGCACGATCGCGGTGTTCAAGGTGCCCGATCAGTTCGAGGCCACCGCGCGCATCTTCGTCGACACGCAGTCGATCCTCAAGCCGCTGATGGCGGGGCTGACGGTGCAGCCCAACGTCGAGCAGCAGGTCGGCATGCTCAGCCGCACGCTGATCAGCCGGCCCAACATCGAGAAGCTCATCCGCATGGCCGACCTCGACCTGAAGAGCGAGTCCAAGTCGCAGCAGGAGGCGTTGATCGAGAACCTGACCAAGACGCTGCAGATCAAGAGCACCGGGCGCGACAACCTCTATTCGCTGTCCTATCGCGATTCCGACCAGGCCAAGGCCAAGCGCGTGATCCAGTCGCTGGTCTCGATCTTCGTCGAGTCGAGCCTGGGGGCCAGCCGCAAGGACACCGATTCGGCCAAGGTCTTCCTGGCCGAGCAGATCAAGAGTTACGAGGCCAAGCTCGAGGAGGCCGAGACGCGGCTGAAGGAATTCCGGCTGCGCAACATCGACCTGCAGACCGCCGAGGGCAAGGACTCGGCGTCGCACCTGAGCGAGATCGGCACCCAGCTCGAGCAGGCCAAGCTGCAGCTGCGCGAGGCCGAGCACGCCCGCGACTCGGCCAAGCAGCAGCTGGCCAGCGAGAAGTCCAACCCGACCAGCTCGGCCGCCCGCAGCCTGCTCGACGATCCCGGGCTGGGCATGGGGATGGCCACGCCGGAGATCGATGGTCGCATCGAAGTGCAGAAGCGCAACCTGGACAACCTGCTGCAGCGCTTCACCGAGCAGCACCCCGACATCGTGATCACGCGCCGGCTGATCAAGGACCTGGAGGAACAGAAGCGCAAGGAGATCGCCGAGCGCCAGCGCGCCGCGGCGTCCGCGCCTGCTGCGTCCGGTGACGCCGGGCGCAGCGTGGCGTACCAGGAGCTGTCCAAGATGGTCGCGGCGTACGAGGTGCAGGTGGCGTCGCTGAAGGCGCGCGTGGGCGAATACCAGTCACGCTACGCGCAGGCCCGGGCCGCGCTGAAGACGGCGCCGCAGCTCGAGGCCGAGGCGGCGCAGTTGAACCGCGACTACGCGATCAACAAGAAGAACTTCGAGGACCTGGTCGCGCGCCGGCAATCGGCCATCATGTCGGGCGAGCTCGACGTGGCCTCGGGCGTGGCCGATTTCCGCCTGATCGATCCGCCGCTGGTCTCGCCCAAGCCGGTGTCGCCCAACCGGCTGCTGCTGCTGCCGCTGGCGTTGCTGGCCGCCCTCGCCGCCGGGCTGTTCGTCGCCTTCGCCGCGAGCCAGTTGCGGCCGGTGTTCGACGTGCCGAACGACCTGCGCGTCAAGACCGGGCTGCCGATCCTGGGCATCGTCTCGCTGGTCATGAGCGACGTCGACCGCAGGCGCGAGCGCGTCAACCAATTGCGCTTCTTCGGCGCAACCGGCGGCTTGCTCGGGCTGTTCGCGCTCGGCATGATCGCCGTCACCATCCTGGCCGCCCGGCAGATAGGTTGAACAGCATGAGCAGCTTGATCGAACAGGCCGCCGAGCGTCTGGCGCAAATCCAGCGCGCGGGGATCGAAATCCCGGACGACGCCGTGGTGCCGGCCGCGTCAGGCGCGCCGGTACTCGCCACTGCGTCGGCGGCAGACAGCATTGCACCGATGCGCGAAGCCCAGGTCGACGGCGTCGAACCGATGGTCAAGTCGCGCCGGGTCGATCTGGACATGGACGTGCTGACCGCCGCGGGCATCGTCACGCCCAACGCGCCGCGCACCAGCCTGGCCGACCAGTACCGCGTGGTCAAGCGGCCGCTGATCGGCAACGCGATGGGCAAGTCAGCCGCGGCGATCAAGCACGGCAACCTGATCATGGTGACGAGTGCGCTGTCGGGCGAGGGCAAGACCTTCACGTCGATCAACCTGGCGATGAGCATCGCCGCCGAGCTCGACCACACGGTGATGCTGGTCGACGCCGACGTGGCCCGGCCGTCGGTGCTGCGCGTGCTCGGGCTGCCGCCTGGTCCCGGCCTGCTCGACCTGCTCGAGAACAAGGCCGAGATGGCCGACGTGCTGCTCAAGACGAATGTCGACAAGCTCACGATCCTGCCCAGCGGCACGCCGCACCCGCGCGCCACCGAGCTGCTGGCCAGCGACGCGATGCGCCTGCTGCTCGAAGACATGGCATCGCGCTACCCGGACCGCATCATCATCTTCGACTCGCCGCCGCTGCTGCTGACCACCGAGTCGCGCGTGCTGGCCAGCCACGCCGGCCAGATCGTCGTCGTCGTGCACGCCGGCAAGACGCTGCAGGCCGACGTGCAGCACGCGCTCGCGACGATCGAGAACTGCCCCGTCAAGCTGATGCTGCTGAACAAGGCGCGCACCGATGCGCACGGCGCCTACGGCTATGGCTACGGCGGCTACGGTTATGGCTACGGCTACGGCTATGGCTACGGTTA